>CAWVTM010000131.1:0-4963 GCA_963933305.1 uncultured bacterium | reverse complement strand
TTTGCACAGAGTATTGAGTTATAGTATCTACCTGATCATCATTGGCAGTATACTCCGCCGGTGCGGTGATATACTCCAAGTCATTTCCATTATATACACTTAGTCTTACTCCCGGATTGATATGAAACTTCTCACTAAATATATTAAACTCACGTTCAGCACCGAGCGAAAACATAGTTGCTTCGAGTCCCACCGATGCTCCTGCATTTAATCTATACTGAGCTGAAGCTCCAAAGCTGCAGGCTAGCACAAACGTTAATATTACTAGTTTTTTCATCTTATTAATTCTTGTCCTTTCTATAACGGTTGTGAATTAATAAACTTACGCCAAGAGACATAAAAAAAGAGCTTAACTAAGCTCTTCTTTTATTTTATCTCTTATTTCTTGTATTTCCTCCCTATTGGCAGGACGTTCTACTTTAAGCATAAGCTCGAGCAGATACTCCATATCCGTCATATCTCCTATCTCTTCCTCTGCTACATAGCCTAAATCAAAGTTTTTCTTCTCTGAAATATACTCACTAGCAAGCCTACAGATCTTCACTACAGTAGGGTCTTCCTCCTCTAGTGCCAGCACTCTGATACCAGCCAGCTGTACTATAACTTTATCAGCATCAAATTTCTTAGTAACATCTTTTAGTAAGTTATTGACTGCTAAATTGGCTTTTGCTTCTCTCATTTTATTCTTTTATTTGATGCGAAAATAATTTTAAACACATCAAAATCCATAGACTTTTTCTGTAGTTCGTCCATTCTATTTATTATTTTAGAATAGAGCACATTTTTATCATCTATAATCTATTGTAAACTAGATAGTTATCTTTGTTCTACATTCACACTAAATAACAATACAATAACTCATCTGTTACTCATAATTATATGCTAGCCGAGATAATCACCATAGGAGACGAAATACTGATAGGTCAGACCGTAGATACTAACTCTGCATGGCTGGGTGAACATCTCAATGCGTATGGCGTAGAAGTCATACAAATATCCTCTATAAACGATAAAGAAGATAGCATAATAGAGGCACTCAAATCCGCAGAATCTCGAGCAGATGTAATTCTTATCACAGGAGGATTAGGTCCTACTAAAGACGATATCACTAAGAAAGTACTTGCAGACTACTTTGGAGCTAAAATGATTATAAATGAAGGTGCCCTAGAAAACATAAAGGACATTTTTCACCGCAGAGGACGAGAAGTACTACAAATAAATGTAGATCAAGCCTTAGTACCTGACAACTGTGAGGTAATACTCAATAGCAAGGGGACAGCACCGGGTATGTATTTCGAAGAAAAAGGTAAAATATACGTAAGTATGCCTGGAGTGCCCTATGAGATGAAGGCTATGATGGATGAGGTAGTTTTTGAGAAACTAAATGCCAAAGGAGATAATTACACCATAGTACATGACACAATCACAGTAGTAGGTGTACCGGAGTCTCACTTATCCGTAGCAATAGAAAGTGTAGAAGATAGCCTTCCTTCTCACATTAAGCTGGCCTATCTCCCTCATCTTAATCTCGTAAGATTAAGACTCAGTGCCAAGTCTAACAGTATCTCAGCAGAGAATCTTAATAAAAGTATACACATTTCATTTAACCAAATAAAAGCTATAATAGGAAATGTATGGTTTGATGGAGATAGAAACTTACCTGAAATAGTAGGGGACTTGTTAACCACTGCCAGCCAATCTATAGGTACAATAGAATCTTGTTCTGGAGGGTATGTGGCTCATACCATCACAGCAGTAGCTGGCAGCTCAGCATACTTCAAAGGAAGTTTACTCACTTACGCATACGAAACTAAAGTAGCTATAGCAGGTATAGATCAAGCTATGCTAAATACTCACGGAGCCGTGAGCAATGAGGTATGTGAGGCAATGGCTAAAAATGCCAAAGTAAAATTAGATGTAGATTACTGTATCTCTACCACGGGAATAGCTGGACCGGGAGGTGGCACAGATGGTAAGCCCGTGGGACTAGTGTTCATAGGCTTAGCTAAGCCAGATGGTGCTATAGAGGTGAAAAGATGTGAGTTTCATGGAACCCGTATGCAAATCATTGAACGAACGGCATACACTGCTTTGGATATGGTGAGAAGAGCAGTAGACTCTTCTAGAAAAGGCACGAGAGCTTAAGGCTCTTACTTCAATAGATTTATACTTTCCATCAACCCTGATCTACTTCCTCTACTTATTGGTATTAGCTTATCATTAATAACGAGTGACGAATCGTCAATTATTTTGATCTTATCTGTATTCACCATAAAAGAACGATGAACTCTTGTGAAGTTCTTCTTTGCTATACGCCGTTCTATATAGGCTAATGTTACTTTGACTACATAACGCTTTTCTGAGGTATGAAAACCTACATAATCGCCTAGGGCTTCCATCCATAGTATATCGTCAAACTTAAGATTAACTAAGTTAGCATCTACTTTTATAAAGATAGAATGTGCTTCAGGACTAAGCTTCTCTCCTACTTCGGGGTTCTCTAGTTCATTAAATTTCTGCAGAGCTGAAAGCACCGCCGAAACAGTAACAGGTTTAAGTATAAAATCTACCGCATTTATCTCAAAAGCTCCAATGGCAAAGTCACTGCGAGATGTCGTAACTATTACCCTTGGTGGATTCCTCAATGATTTAATAAAATCTAATCCCGAAATTTCAGGCATTTCTACATCTAAAAAAATTAAATCTATCTCACTGAAATCTACGTGATTTTGAGCCTCCATAGGATTGAAATAGTGTCCTTTGAGCTCTATGTCACCTATTCCTGACAGTATTCTGATAAGCGACTTTGCAGCTAGTTCTTCGTCTTCTAATAGTATACATTTTATCATAGATGGCCTTTTCTTGTATCACAAAGATAGTATTTCATTAAATCAGTTGTCTACATATCCTTTCCATCCGACTTAGCACAGCTACCATTCACCTTTTTAGCCCAAAAATACCTAGAAATCAACGTAACATTTGTATCGATATACATATTTAAAAGATGCTCAATATATACAAACAGACTATTTTCATAGTAGACGATGAAGAACTTATCCTAAAGTCTACTGAGCGTATCCTCAAGAAACTTGGGTACGAAGACGTAAGCATATTTGACAATGGACAAGATTGTGTAAACGCTCTAAATCAAAACCCTTTTTTGATCCTACTCGATTACCAGATGGATGACTTAAATGGTTTTGATGTCCTCAAAAAAATAAAACGATATAACCCCAACACTTACGTTATCATGATGTCTGGACAAAATGATATAGCCAATGCTGTAGATACGCTAAAATTTGGTGCAATTGACTATATCGTAAAGGGAGACAATGACACAGTTAAGCTCCAGATGAACTTAGACAGAATTTTTAAGCTAGAAGAAAAAATCCTAGCACCCCGAAAATCTTTTTTCTCAAAACTCTTTAACTCACTCTAAAAAATGAAGAATCTACTACTACTTGTGATAACTGCAACCCTGCTTAGCTCATGCGGAGGAACCCAAAATCTGATGGGTGAAAAAAAAGCTACAATGAATGAGAATATAAAAACCCTTGACTCTGTTTTTCACTATAACCCACACTACCAGTATCACATTAAAACAGATGACAAAATCACTATCAGTGTGTGGGGACAAGAAGAACTGAGCGTAGGGTCCACCTATGGTATATATAACTCCAATGAAGTCTACGGTAAATATCTACTAGTAGATGCCTTGGGTAATATAGAAGTACCTAAAGTAGGCACGCTCCAAGTAAATGGCCTTTCACTCATAGAGCTAAAGATCCGTCTTAAAACGCTATTTGGAGAATGGATAGTCACCCCAGTAGTAGACGTGAAAATACTAAATAAAGACATCACTGTAATGGGGGAAGTACGCACACCGGGAGTATACGACATAGATAAAAATCAAAATAGTCTCTTCGAAATGATAGCTAGAAGCGGTGGTTTAGAAGATTATGCTAATATTAAGTATATCAAAATATTTAGACAAGAGGGACCACACGTAAGAGTGGCCACTATAAACTTAAGAGTATATGGCGATTATCTAGGTCAGAATATACAACTGCTTCCAAGTGACATAGTAGTAGTTCCTTCTAAAAAATATAAAGAATTTGATACACGAATATCGGTAATTATACCCTTTACGTCTGCTCTCACCACTGCAGCGATATTTAAAAATACATTTTAAAACAGCTTATAGAAACGCAAACTACAACGATGAAAGAATCCATAAGACTCATACGACCATTTCTACGTGGTCTTCCATTTATAATTATGAGTTTAGTGCTTGGAATACTGATAGCACGAAAGTATCTCACTTATGTAACTCCTATGTATGAAAGTACCGTAAAGATTAAGCTGGCAGACCTAACACAAGGGTTACCCAACAACAATCTATTCAAGGACTTTGATGTGTTCGCATCTAGCAATAAAATAGCCGCGGAGATAGAATTAATGACGTCTTCTTCACTTTTAGCTAAAACGACAGATGTGCTCCATTTTAATGGGGAACTCTACCGTGTAGGAGATGTGATGGTCCAAGAACTTTATATGGATGCACCTATCAAAGTAACCCCAATTTCTCTTACCTATTACCTGGATACTAAAATCAGCATAGAAGTTATTTCAGATAGTACATTTAAAGTCACCGCTCCAGATGAAGACCCGATAAGTGGCCGCTTTAGGGATACGGTATATTTATCTAACGGAAGTATCCTTATTTATAAAAACCAACAACTTCTAGCAGAAAAACCAAACACAGATTTAATAGATCAATACGAATACACTCAAATGAGTAGTGAAAAGCTTATTGAAAAAATTAAAAAAAATCTAGACGTAGTCCCAGCCGATAAGGACGTACCGGTAATATCCATGATTTATAAATCTGCTATTCCACAGAAATCAGCTGATTTTGTAAATCAGCTAGCAAAGAGCTACATAGAAGACTACATAGAAAGTA
>CAWVTM010000130.1:0-5120 GCA_963933305.1 uncultured bacterium | reverse complement strand
TAACACTTACATTGGTGCATAGCGATTTTGGCGTGTACATAAACTCCCAGTTAGTAAGTACTAATTATGTGGCAAGTGATAACAGTAGTTTTATAGAACCCTACCAGCTGTATGAGCTAGGAGGATACTATGAGTGGAAAAATATTAGAATAGGTACTGTAGCTAGTAATCTACTAGATACGCCCTATTTTACTCAGCCACGTACTCCATTACCAGGAAGATTTTTTAAAATTAATATCAATTATATAATACCATTCAAAAAATGAAAAGACAATTATTAGCAGTATTAGCTGTAGTATCTATTATGATCGGCTACGCACAGTTCGAGCATCAGCGTGTATATTCCACATTCGATAATCTACCATTATCAAAATCTGATACTTTCAATAATGGAGCAGATGAAAGTGGTGGGTTCACGCACTACGGAAGATTTTTAAACAATAGTTATAATTCAACTTGGGGAAGCTGGAGTGGATGGGCACTTTCCAATATGACAGATACGATAACCGCAGGTTTTGGTAATCAATACAGTGCTATCACGGGCCAGGGTGTGAGTGGTACGCGTAACTATATGGTAAGCTCAGGAAGTGGAGCATATATCAAACTAGATGAAGCAACTACAATTTCTGGTGCTTACTTTACCAATGCTACGTATGTTGCCCGTGATATGGAGCAAGGGAGTGGTTTCAGTAAAAAATTTGGTGGAGATGACGGAAATGACGAGGATTTCTTTAGGGTAATTATACGTTCTTATTTAGCAGGAACATTTGTAGACAGTACGATTTTTTATTTGGCAGACTACCGCTTTGCAGATAACAGCAAGGACTATATTGTGAAAGATTGGACGTTTTTAGATTTCAATGGTGAAGAGAATACCGATATCGAGATAGATAGCGTAAGCTTCAGGTATGAAGGCAGTGATGTAGGGTCTTTTGGGCTGAATACTCCTGCTTATTTTTGTATGGACGATTTTAATGCAGTCAGTATTGAAGAAAGTGCAGATCCATTTGTTTCAATTGGGGTAGACACTTTTTACAATGGGTCTGATAACGCTGGAGGTATTAATGCAGGTTACTTATTCTTTAATAATAACTATAATCCAGATTGGAATAGCTGGAGTGGATGGTCATATAGCAGTAAACTAGATAATACTACAGCCGGTTTTGGTAACCAGTTTAGTTGTATTAATACCGAAAGATCTAGCTTCTTTGTGGCAGGAGGTCAGCAAACTGAAATACGCTCACCGTATTTAGAAGGAAGAAAAGATATGTTATTTAAGACTCGCAGAGTTGCACCGTGGCCTATGTCTATATCTGTGACTAATAGTGCGTATGCTGCACTAGACATGGAGAATGGTAGTGGATTTAGCAAGAAGTTTGGTGGAGACTCCGGGGATGATGCTGATTTCTTTAGATTACTAGTAAATTATGTGAATGCTGCAGATAGCGTTATCAGAACGGATACTACGTATCTAGCAGACTTTAGATTTGATGACAATAGCCAAGATTTTATACTAAAGGATTGGAAAGAAATCAAATCTTACGATGATAATGAGAATCAATTTTACCATAAAATTAAGTTTAGTTTGGAATCTTCTGATAATGGTTCTTTTGGGATGAATACTCCTGCATTTTTCTGTTTGACGTATGATTTTGAGATAGCAAGTATAGAAAGGTTTATCAATGAAGTAGAGGTAAACGTGTTTCCTAATCCAGCATTAGAGGAAATTAACTTTGCTGCGGAAGAAACTATCAATGACATACAAATAATAGGTATGGATGGAAGATTACTAATCGATTATACTGCTGAGTATACTTCTAAAAATATAAGTGTAGACCTAAGTCTTCTGACTTCTGGTGTTTACTTTGCGGTAGTGTATACTGATAAGGGTATAGCTACTAAGAAGTTTATTAAAAAATGAGATATATCTCTATAATACTACTATTTGCTGCTTTTGGCACTCAGGCCCAATTTGATGGAGCTGGTGGTGAGCCTGGCAGTAAGTCTGTACATAAGGATGACGCTAGTATAGTGGCTTGGGCAGATGCTGCTGAAGTAATGCTAGGCCCAGTACAGATAAATGATACAGCACAAGGATATCCTACAATCGGCACTAGTAATAGTGCCGTAGGACCTTTTGATGGGAGTGTACTAAGTTTAGGAGATGGAGGGTCTGTTACCTTATCTTTTAATCAACCCATAGTAAATGCGAACGGTTATGACTTTGCTATTTTCGAAAATGGATTTAAAGTGGGACTGTCGTACTACCTAGAGTTAGCTCACGTAGAAGTAAGTACTAATGGTACGGATTTCGTACGGTTTCCGAGTGAAAGTCTCATTGATACCTCTTTTCAGACTAATAACTTTGCATATACGGATCCGGAAAGAATAAAGAACTTAGCAGGAAAACATCAAGCACCCTATGGTACTTTATTTGATTTAGAAGAACTTGGGATAGAAGAAGTAAGCTATATCCGAATAGTAGATGTGATAGGATGTGTAAATGATAGTTTTGGTACTAGAGATAGTAAAGGTAGAATAATCAATGATCCATGGCCTACGCCATTTGCCAGTAGTGGTTTTGATTTAGATGCTGTGGCTGTAGTGAATGGTAGTTTACTTTCTGTTCTTTCTCCTGAAGGGTATGCTAAAGCTAATCCTTTGATATCTAACTCAGTAAGAATAGGCAATAGGTTGAAACTAAAATCTGGATGGGAGGGAAGCCAGATGAGCTGTAGAGACATGAATGGCCGTGAGCTATCTTCATTTTCTTCAGAAATAGCTACTCTTTATACGGGTGGAGTGTACACTGTTACCATATATAAAGATAATCAGATATGGGTGCAAAGAATTATTGTTTACTAATCGTCTTATGTCTCATTGCATTCATATTCAATGGATGTAAATCAGATGAAGAGGTACTTCCTGATGTTTTCAGTGGGTCTCAAGTACTTGTTGCTAATCAAGGTAATTTTGGTTGGGGAGAAGGTACATTATCGGTGTATTATGAAGGTTCTAAGACCATAGAAAATGAGGTCTATTCGAGTGTAAATAAGACTACACTAGGTAATGTATTTCAAAGTATTTCGAGCATAAATGATAGTTACTATTTCGTAATTAATAACTCAGGAAAGGTAGTTGTGACAGATACTAACTTCAATGAGACTCAAACTATAGAAGGATTTGTGTCTCCTCGATATGTGTATGATATAGATGGGAGTAAGGCGTATGTAACAGATTTGTATGCAAATAAAATTTCAATATTGGACCTGAAGTATAATAGGGTGATTAATGAAATAGTCACGGGTCAATGGGCTGAAAAAGCTGTGCTCTTAGATGGTATGTTTTGGTATACTGCTCCTAACTCTAATAAAGTGTATGGTATAGATACGGATACGGATCAGCTTAAGGATAGTATAGTAGTAGGGGAGAAGCCAGAGAGTATTATCCGTGATAAAAATGGAGTAATCTGGGTACTATGTAAGGGAGATGAGAGTAAAAATGAATCTGCTAAACTTACATCTGTGAGAATAGAGGGTGGCGATATTACTTCTAGATCATTTGATATAAAAGGAGTGCCTACCTCTTTAGCGTATGATAAAGAAAGCCACTCTATTTATTTTTTATCAGATAGAATATGGAGGTTTAGACCAGACGAAGATAATGCCCCACAGAGTTGGGTGCAGGTGCCAGATGCAGAGTTTTATACCATAGCGGTAAATCCTGCAAGTGGAGATGTGTATGTTTCCGATGTGAAAGACTTTGTCTCTAAGAGTACTATTTACAGATATTCCCGAGAAGGAGCTTTACTCGACGAGTTTTCTGCGGGTATTATCGCAGGAGATTTCTTTTTTCCGTAAGAGAGCAAGCTCCTTAAATTTCTAGTAACTTTGTGACAAGATCGTATGAATACGCTAAGACCAAAAATTTTATTTACCTATTTAGTAATTTTAGTACTGGGCATTATTTCTGGATGTAAAGACGATACTCCAGAACCTATACTTATTATTCCTGAGGTCAAAGTTGAAAAAAGAAATGTACTTATAGCTAATCAAGGGACTAGCGGTGACGGTTCATTATCAATATATGAGACGCTTAGTAAGGAAGTAAGATATAATGTCTATGAGACATTTAGTATGGAGGTAAGACATAATGTGTACGAAGAAGCTAATGGTGAAAAGCTAGGTGGTACTTTAGTTGCTCTTACGCAGATAGATGACAAGTATTATTTTGTACTTCAGGATATTGGGAAAATCATCGTGACAGATTCTAGTTTCAGAAAAGTAGGTGAATTTTCTGGATTGAAATCGCCAAGTCAACTATATAAAGTGGCTAAAGGGAAAGCCTATGTTACAAGTGCTACAGCTGAGTATTTAACCATTATTGACTTAGAAGATTACAAAACAACCGGTGTAATTGGTACAGGGGCAGAGGTAACCCTTGCAGTAGTGAAGGATAGCTTTTTTATATGTCTAGTGCCTAGCCAAAATACTTTTCTTGAAATAGATGGAATAAGAGATAGTATTACAGATATAATTTCGGCGTATGGCGGATTGAAAGGCATTTTTTTAGATAACAATAATTTGATAAGACTTTATTCTGATGGGGATTACTCGATATCTACTTGGTTGCGGTCAAACGGTGAAAATGTCTTTCAAGGAGCTCTTTTGCGTGGTAGATCGGCATCAATTGTATATTCTTCAGTTCAGGATAAATTTTATTACATCAATATAAATGATAATTCTATCTGGGAAAGTGAGGTTGAATTTCGTTCTGCAAGAAGTAAACTATTTGCCAAAGTAGACGAAGTGCACGAAGAGTTGCAAACCTTAGCTATAGACCCTCTAAATGGAGATGCTTTTACATCTTATCAAATGAAGGGTAGTGACTCCACTCGAGTGTTGTGTTACTCACAAACAGGACAATTAATTAATGAGTTTTCAGTCCCTTCTCCTACAAGTAACTTCTTTTTTCCATAAGAAAACTCTCGAGCGATTACCTTCGCAGTCTTGATTAAATTCAAAGACATATTTAAACTAGCCCAAGGCTACAGATCTCAACTCATTCAGTTTTTTGGGTTCAATGTACTTACCTCCATATTTAATGTGGTAAGTATCGGG
>CAWVTM010000129.1:0-5123 GCA_963933305.1 uncultured bacterium | reverse complement strand
TAGGCCTTGCTCAGAAAGGGTGTAATGTGATAGTGCATAGTAGAACTAAAAATGGATGTGCGAGAACAATACAGATGCTAAAAGAGTACAGCGTTTCTGTATACTCTGTATTTGGAGAGCTTTCTGATGAAGCGAGTGTTCATGAAGTTATTCGTCAATGCAATGCGTTGAACATTGACATCGATATTTTGTATAACAATGCAGGTATGATGGTGCCGTATCAAGATGATATTTGGCAGCACAGCTGGGAGAGTTGGATGACAAGTATGAAAACGAATGTTTTCTCTATGTACACCCTGTGTAGTGCGTTCATTCCCCAAATGGAAGAACGAGGCTTTGGTAGAGTAGTGAACCTAATCTCTGGGATAAATAAAACGCCAGAACTAGCACCCTATGGTGCATCTAAATGGGCAGTATTAAAACTAACCGAAGATCTAGCCTTTAAATATGCGGGTACCAATGTGAAGATAAACTCCTTAGACCCTGGATGGTTGCGTACAGATATGGGGAGCCAAGACGCTCCTAATCCTGTAGAAGCTACATTGCCAGGAGCATTAGCTCCAGCTCTTTTGGAGGAAGATGGTGTGAGCGGAGTGGCTTTTGAGGCATTGGAGTAGGCCATAATCAGATTAAAAGCTTTTCATTATGATTACTTTTATAGTAATCTGATAACGGAATGCGGCTATTTTATTCTTTTACTGTTATGATCTAAACATACTATAAATGCTACTTCTAAAAGAGGAGTTAAAGTGTTTATCCATCAATTATTTTGAGACCTTTCATGTATCCAGCTAATTTTAGGTAGTTATTTAAAAAGGAGAATAGACTGAAACCTTACTATCTATATTTTTTGAGTAGTCAGATTACGCACTACCTGCTTAGGTGTGCGATCCATGTTAAACAATCCCCAATGCTTTTCAGGTTCTAGTGGATGCGCAGACCCTTTCCACGTTTCATCAAAAGCTTCGAATACGTAGGTGATAATCTTTTCTCTATCTGTCCACTCCATCAGGTCATTGTAGTAGATACGCTGTAGGCGTTGGCTTACATTATGCTTTTCTATGCCCCGGCCATTAGAATTAGTAGCCCAGCCAGCCTCTGTGATGATCACAGGAGTATCTGGATATGCATTGGCTACTAAATTATAATTTTCTTTTGTGTATTCTATTGCTTCATGTATGTTCTTATATTCCCATACTGGGTAAGTATGTATGGATATGAAATCTACGACTTCTGCTAACGGCCTCATGTGACCGATCCAAGGCAAGTAATTTTCACAAAAAGTCACTGGTTGCTTGGCACCTTGTTTTATCAGTTTGACGTATTCTACTACTATATCTACGGGTACGTAATGGTCTGTCCAGTCTACACACGCCTCATTACCTGCAGAGAGTGCATTTATGATGTCTGGATATTTGTTTGCCAATCGAATTAGCTTTTCGATTTGGTTTCTATTTACTGTGGCATTTTTTTCTAGCTGTATCTCGGTATATGCGTTGCCACCCCATGGGCATCCAGCATTATTTCGTTCAGCTACTATATATGCTCCTAGCATCACCTTAAAATCAAGGTTTTCTTTTTGGATGACTTCTAATACGGTCTCACTATGCGGGTCACAATCATAAAGTCTTAGATATTGCCAGTGGTCTTTCAGAATATATAAATCTTCCTTGATCTGCTCGTAAGTAGGGGAGAGAAATCCGGGCTGTTGTCCTTCTCTAAATCCAGAGTAGCAGATAGCTCTACCGTATTTAAATATGTGATTTATAGATTCTTGCAATGTGTATATGATTTTAAATAGTGATTAATATTTTAATTTTTCTTTCTTATCCCAGAGTCCCCAGTATGCACCTACGTCTCCTTCAGCACCTACTTTCCATGACTCGTCAAAAGAGGAGAAATAGAATATCTCAATATTTTCTTCAGTAGACCATTGTTGTGCATTAATGAAGTACTTAATGAAATTATCTTCAGATGCTTTGGCTCCTTCAAATGCTCCGCCTTCACTTGGCCAACCTGTTTCAGTGATGATTACTTTTTTTCCTTTTGCCGCAGATACCGCTTGTAAATACATTTCCTTCATATATAAGAATGAGTAGTCGATATGGCATCCTTCCCAGAAAGGATAGCAATTGGCTAAAATCACATCACATGCTTCTGTGATTTTAGGTCTATCACTGAACTCGTAGTAGGCATCTACATATCCCATTGGTATATGTGGTATCTCCTTTTTTACGTTATACATAAATTGAAGTAGCTCCTCTTCAGACAGATCCTTGCGGTACAGTACTTCATTTCCTACAGCTGCTATATCTACATATCCATTTTTTGCTAGGTCTATAAGTCCCGCTATTTCTTCTTTATTTTTTACTGGATCACTTCCTAACCATGCACCTACTAGTGTCTTCATACCATACTCTTTGGCTATTTTAGGTATAATTTCATTTCCTTCTGTACATGAGAATGTACGTACCCACTTAGTATACGGCTTGATGATCTCTATACGTCTACGGATTTGTTCTTCGCTGATTATATCTCCTGGCTTTTGGCCTTCTTCGTAGAGACTAAAGCATAATCCGTGCATACCATTTGAGAGTACAGTACTATATGTTTCTTTCAGTTTATCAGTTCCTAATTCGATGCCCTGGGCACGAGATAGGGACATTAATTTTTCTTTTCTAGATGACATTGTCTATTTGTATTTTAATTTTTCATTTTTGTCCCAGATTCCCCAGCGTGCACCTACATTTCCTTCTTGATGTACTTTCCAAGATTCATCAAAGGAAGAGAAATAAAATAAATTTACACCTTCATTTTTTGCCCAATTGTTGACATTTATGAAATATTGCATTGCTTTATCGTCAGACGGTACTGCTCCTTCTGTGCTTGCACCTTCGTTAGGCCACCCTGTTTCTGTAATGATTACTGGCTTACCTTTTGCTGATAGTTGTGTGATAGCATACATCTGCTTTAGGTATACTGTAGCTTGGTCTATCGGGCATCCTTCCCAGAAGGGGTAGCAGTTTGCTAATATTACATCACAAGCTTCTACCAGCTTAGGGCGTTCATGAAATTGGAAATAGGCGTCTACATAACCTACAGGTATATCAGGTAATGCTCTTTTGACTCTATAGATATACGCTAGTAATTCCGCTTCAGATAGATCTTCTCGCATCAAAACTTCATTTCCTACTACGGCTATGTCTACTTGTCCGTCTTGTGCTAATTTGATGAGAGCATCTATTTCTTTATCATTTTGTATTTTATCTTTTCCTATCCATGCACCGGTCATGGTTTTAAGCCCTCTCTGATTTGCAGATACGGGTATGTATTCATTACCATCTGAGCAGGAGAATGATCTTACCCATTTGGTATGTGGTGCTATTACATCCATTCGCTGATTTATTTGCTTTTTGGAGATGATATCACCTATATCTTGTCCCTCTAAGTAGGGACTAAAGCAGATACCATGAAGACCACTATTTAGAGATTTGTTAAAATGCATTTTCAAATCAGTTGTATTTTTTAAACGTACGTCTAAATCAGTTACTAGTTTACTTTCTGGAGATAGAGCTACTATAGTTTTTAGCTTATTGGTCTGAAAGAATGAGGGGGAGATAGGCTCTTGTATTGCTTTACGAGCTTTTAATATGGCACTGATTTCAACAGCTCGTTCTTCTGACACGTCATAGTCCCACATAATGAAGATAGCTATCAGGGTGCCCGCTATCGGTAATCCTGAGAAAAATAGTCTTAGCCCTGTAATGGCACCATCTGGCTGAACTGCTAAGTCTGTGTCAAACCCAATAGAGGAAAGTATAGCTCCACTTGCTAGTCCAGCTATCGCAAATCCAAACTTCACCATCCACCAGTATATGGCACCAAATATTCCTTCTCTACGTTTTCCAGATTGCAGCTCATCTAAATCAATGACATCAGCTGTCATGGACATCATGATAGTAAATAGACTTCCTATTCCGAATGCGAAAAAGGGTAAGGCAAATATGAACATGTATGGTTTACCTGGGATGAGTAGAAACCAGAGTAAGATGTAGCCTACAATAGAGATTCCTTGAGATACTAGAAATGCATTCTTTTTGCCAAGTTTTTTGGACAAATATGCTACTATAGGTATTACTAAAAACGTGGTCATGAGAGCTCCTACACTTCCAAATAAAGTAGGCCAGATACCAGACGCTCCAGCATCACCGGCAAATAAGTAGTAGACTATGATGAAAAAGGTAAATGTAGCAACTGTATTGAAAGCATTGAAAATCAAAAATGTAGCTATACACATTTTTCTGAAAGGCTTTATTTTAAAAGCTTCTACAAATCCATGAAATATTTTATGTAGACTGCCTCCAATAGTTTTATAAGTCATTGGAGTATAGTCTTCTTCTAGCGTAGACTTACTCTTTATAAAAATGGCAGGAACCATAGCACATACCATAAAAATAACACCTACCCAAGTAGCAAGGGTTCGTGTGGCTATATCAGCAGATGGAAACCAATCTGGATCGTACATGATAACCCAAAACCAAGGTGCTATTACCCATGCCCACTGGCCAATCCACTGAGCTACTGCCATTAGGTTAGTACGCTCATGAAAGTCATCGCTCATCTCATATCCCATAGCCACGTAGGGTACGCTAAAGATGGTGAGACCTAGGTAAAATACAAAAGACCAACCTAGGAAATAAGTAAAGTTGTAAGATAATCCATTGTCTCTGTACAGCTGCCACATTATTATAAAGGCACACCCCATTATAATCGAGCCAATGAATACATATTGTCTTCTGCGGCCCCATTTAGACTTTGTATTATCAGATATGAAACCCATAATAGGATCAGTAATAGAATCAAAAATACGTGGCAAAAAGAAGATAACTCCCCACATCCATCCAGGAAAGCCTAAATCTTGGACCAGTACCACCATAAATATGCCCATAACAGCTGGAAACATTTGGTTGGCCAGCATGCCTATACCGAAAGCTATTTTTTGACCCATTGGGACTTTTTGTGCTGTTGATGTGTTGGTACTACTCATGGTTTTTTCCTTTTAGTTTTGAATTATAAGTGTCTGAATGGCTTGTGGTTCTATGGATATTGATTTACTGCTACCG
>CAWVTM010000128.1:0-5130 GCA_963933305.1 uncultured bacterium | reverse complement strand
TATTATTTTCTTAATCTTTGCCTTACGCTTAATCTTAAACTTTCCTATCCTTGCACCATGTCTTATAAACTTCTGTGTACTGATATAGATGGTACATTACTCAATGCAGAAAGAGAGCTAGCTCCAGAAACTATTTTTCAATTTAAAAGAATAAAAGAGAACTGCAGTGTCATACTGGCAAGCTCACGTATGCCAGACGCTATGCGTCACTTGCAGAGAGATGCGGATATAGCAGGTAGTCCATTAATAGCCTACAATGGCGGACTTGTACTGGATGGAGATAAGGTGCTGAGCAGTACAGAAATAGCGTATAAAGAGGTAGAGAAGATAGTGGAGTTGAGTGGTGGTACAGAGATTCATGTGAGCATTTATAATACGGATGAGTGGTACGTGCCGGCCATGGATTACTGGGCAGATAGAGAGGCCAGTAATACTAAAGTTACTCCGCAGGTACGTAGCTTAACGGAGACTTTGGCAGAATACAGCAAGACCAATAAAGGAGCTCATAAAGTAATGTGCATGGGTCCAGCAGACGATATAGCGGTACTTTATGATAACCTTATTCTGCATCTCAATGAAGATTTACACGTCTACAAATCAAAAGATACCTACTTGGAGATAGCAAGTAAAAAGATTTCTAAAAAATCCGCTATTGCTACATTACTAGAGCACGTATATGGACACTTAGACTGGAAAGACGTCATCGCTTTTGGAGATAATTATAATGATATGGAAATGCTAGCTGCTGTGGGCATGGGAGTAGCCGTAGGCAATGCAAAAGAAGAGGTCCTTGCCATAGCCAATGATGTGACTGCTACCAATAAAAAGCATGGTGTGGCACTCTCTGTGGCTAAGCACATTTTATAGAAAGGACTAGAGTTTATCCAGATTCTTTCGGATAAGCTCTTTTAGTTCGTCTATGTTATCACTATTAGTAGCGGATACGAAGACGATATTTTCATTTAGCTTGGCCATCCATGTTTTTTTCAACGTAGCCAAATCGTAGATAGCTTCATCCTCAAAAATATCTGCACTCGTAGGTTCAGGCTTGTATTTATCTATCTTATTAAAGATAGTGATGACAGGCTTATTGCTTGCTCCTATTTCTGCTAGCGTCTCTTCTACTGTATCCATTTGCTCCTCAAACTGAGGGTGACTTACGTCCACTACGTGCAGTAGGATATCTGCTTCTATCACCTCTGCTAGCGTACTTTTAAAACTTTCTATCAGCTGGTGAGGTAGTTTACGGATGAATCCTACGGTGTCTGAAAGTAAGAAGATACAAGGCTTATAGGTTACAGGATCTGGTGGGAATACCACTTTACGGACGGTACTGTCTAGGGTTGCAAAGAGCATATCTTGAGCAAGTACGTCAGATTTTGCGAGTAGATTTATCAGAGTAGATTTACCTACATTGGTATAGCCTACTAGAGCCACTCTTTTTTGAGTTCCTCTGCTTTTTCGTCGGGTTGTACTTTGGTTATCTATGAGCTCTAGTTCTTTTTTGAGTTTAGATATCTTGTCTCTAATTACACGTCTATCTGTCTCTATCTCTTTCTCTCCAGGCCCTTTCATACCTATACCCCCTTTTTGTTTTTGCAGGTGGGTCCACATACCGGTAAGGCGTGGGAGTAGATACTCTATCTGTGCTAGTTCTACCTGAGTACGTGATTGAGCGGTCTGTGCATTTTTTGCAAAAATGTCTAGTATTAGTCCACTTCTGTCTATGATTTTACATTGGAAGGATTCTTCCAGGTTACGAATTTGAGAGGGACTGAGCTCATCATCAAAAATGGCTAAATCTATATCGTGCTCTGTCACAAAGGCCGCTACTTCCTCTATTTTTCCTTTTCCTATATAGGTTTTTGGATTAGGATGTTCTAGTCGTTGAGTAAATCTCTTTATGCATTGAGCACCAGCTGTGTATGCTAGAAATTCGAGCTCGTCTAGGTATACTTGGTTCGTCTTAAGGGGTACATTTTTAGGTTCTACGCCTATTAGTATCGCTTTTTCAGGTTGATTTTCGTTAGTAAGATGTGATTTCAATAGAAGAATTATGTTTTAAAGTTCGTTATTTGTGTGCCACACGTAATACAGTGCAAAGATACAGCCAAAATATACGAATAGTGATAGTCTTGTTGTTTGCTTTTTTGAGCACGCTGAGTTATGGCCAAGTGCTACAATGGAGTAACCCTACTAAGTTAAAAGGTGCAGCTGTTTTCACTAAAGTCATCTCAGAAAATGAGTCAGGTGTTTTCTTGCTTCGCTATCGCAATAGGTTGTATAGTAAAAATATAGTCATAGACCGCTACAGTCATAGACTAGTACTGCAAGATAGTAGGGTTATAGATCTCAAAAAGGCTAGGCTAGTTAAGATATACGCTACCAGTAAAGGGCTTCTGATCATAAAATCTAAGATAAATAAAGCTACTCAAAACAATGAACTCCTGGCTCAGTGGTACAGTTATGATCTGAGACCTATAGATGAGACGGTCTTACTCGCTCAGTCCCCAATACGTGAATTTGGTGATAGAGGAAATTTCAGATTGCGAATAAGTGATAATCTAGCGCACATAGCTTTGATATACACAGAGCGTACCCCAGAAAAAGAAGTGCTATTGCATTATAGTCTGATGAATATTAGTCTGCAAGAGATAGCTCACAAGGATGTACAGATTGCCGTGCAATATGAGCGTTTTATGATTCAAGATTTAATTCTTGGTAATGAGAAAGAACTCTTTATGCTGACAGGAAATATAGGAAAAGAGCGTAATAAAAAGGTGCAAAATCACTACAGTTTATACCACCTTCAAGATTCTGTTTTATATGATTTCCCTTTACCAGATTCTCTAAGTGTTAAGTCTGCATTTCTTACGTATGATAGAGTTGCGGATAATGCCAGAGTAACCGGTTTTTTTGGAGAATCGGAGACCTACGGAGTTTTTGGCACTTTCTTTTATCAGCTTACAGAGCAGCGAGATAGTGCAGCGTTAGTGGTTTCAGAGTTTACAGATCGTTTTGTGAATGAGGTAAATATAAACAATAGAAATGGGGGTGCTATCTCAGAAGGTTTCAATATACTGGCTGCTATTCCACGCAGTGACGGGGGCATAATGCTCATTGCAGAGCAAGAAGATATAGCCACTGAAGATGATATTATTTTAGTAAATGGCATCCCACAGAGTACTTCTAAAAACATCTATAATTTCAATGAATTACTAGTACTAAACTATGATGCTGAAGGGTTTATGGATTGGAATAAGTTAATTATAAAAAACCAAACAACGGTAAATGATGCAGGATACTATAGTTCTATAGTGATCTTCGTCGGCGAAAAATTTGTGCAATTGCTGTACAACGACCAGTTACGTAGCTCTGGAGATGTGATGCAGTATACCATTTATAATAACGGATATGTAGAAGCGAATAAGCTGCTGAAAGCACAATTAGACTATGTGGCTATCATACCATCAGAGGCGAAGCAAGTTTCTTCTAATAAGGTGATTATTCCTACCTCAAAAAATCGCAGATTTGCACTGCTGAAGCTAAGCTATCCGTGATACAATTACTCTCCAAAAAAGCTACGTCTGCTACATTATTAAGTGCTGTGCTATATATGTGCTATTGGTTTCTAGTAGGCGAGAGTACGCTGTCTTATTCTTTTAAGCTTATGCTACTCATGGGAGAAGGATTTTTGCTAAATTACTTTTGTTACAGATATAGCATTTTAGGGAAGCCTACTAATCTTCCACTGGTTATGTTCGCCGTATTGACGGTACTTATTATGCCAGAGCTATCGTATGCAGATCTTATATATGGTGCAGTATGGTTGGGAGCATTTTTCTTTGCCTTTGAGGGTAAAGAGCATCCGGAGCGAAGCACCAACTATGCCATATATGTAGGAGTACTGCTGGGTATAGCACAGGCCGTAAGTAGTATTAGTGTTTTCTTACTTATTCCCATCTTTATACTCTTCATACAGACAGGTATCCACAGCAGTCGTAGTTTTTTGCTGGCAGGCCTTTATTTTAGTATGGTACAGATAGCCTACATAGGGATAGTGTATGTCATGGAGTTAGAGCACCGTATTGGCATGCTGTTGCCAGCGGTAGCCTTTGATTACTCAGTGTTTAATACCATACTAAATAAGCTAGTAGTGCCGTTTGTCATAGTGAGTCTTGTTGTCCATTTTTTTTCTCTCAATTCGTATAAATTTAGGTATCCCAATAAAAGTATAATCCTCAATGTGACCATACTAATACAATTGGTATCAGGAGTGATACTTATGATGCTCACCGCTGAAGTAAACTTATATATCTACGTTATTATGGCTGCTGCATTACTCCTTTCTTATGGTTTTTTATATGCCAGTGGGCGTGTTTTTGTGAATGCCGCTTTTGCTAGTCTTATATGTATCGCTGTGATGTCACTTTATCTTTATGGGATATTAATCTTGTAATGGTAGGGATATTTAATTTTCTTTGCCCTAGCAACAATAATAAAAACTAAAGTCTGCAAATATGAACGAGGATGTACAAATGGTGATGGATGAGCTCAAAGAAGCTGCCGATAAAGCACTAGCTCACGTAGCTGCTGGGGTGGCAAAACTGAGAGCAGGCAAAGCTACACCTAGCATGCTAGATAGCGTGACGGTAGAGTACTATGGTAGTAAAGTGCCTCTTAGCCAAGTGGCGAATGTGAACACTCCGGATGCTAAGACGCTGATGGTGAAGCCCTGGGAAAAAGGAATGCTAGATGAAATAAGCAAAGGTATCATGTACGCTAACCTAGGATTAAATCCTCAAAATGACGGAGAGCAGGTATTTATAAATGTACCACCTCTTACTGAGGAAAGAAGAATGCAACTCGTAAAGCAGGCTAAAGGTGAAAGTGAACAAGGTAAAATAGGACTACGTAGTGCTCGTAAAGATGCTATAGATACTATCAAAATGCTAAAAACAGACGGCTTGGGTGAAGACATGGCTAAAGATGCCGAAGCTGAAGTGCAGAAGGTAATAGATGGCTACAGCGTTAAAATAGACGAGACTATAGTGGCCAAAGAAAAAGATATTATGACGATATAAGTCGATGACTTAACCTTTTTTGTGACATAAATCTAGACAACGAATT
>CAWVTM010000127.1:0-5143 GCA_963933305.1 uncultured bacterium | reverse complement strand
AACCTTCGATAAACTCAATTTATTTATACGACACTTAAAAACTAAATTGGTATTACTTATTTCCAAGGCCTATAACAAAAAAAATGCTGATCTAAATTTTCATCTAAATCAGCATTTTCATTTTTTAATGTGGACTAAGCTTCCGTCTTGGGCTCTTCCTTTTCAGATGACGTTTCGGGTACTATCTCAGTTACCACCTCCTCTACTACTTCTAATTCCTGCTCTTCAGGAGCTTTAGATTTAGCAGCTGCATCACCAGCACTCATCCCAAAGATTTTTTCAAGATCATCTTTGAATATCACTTCTTTTTCAAGAAGTTTATCTGCCAGTTGAATTACCTTGTCTTTATTCTCTGCTATGATTTTGATAGCTCGAGCATATTGCTCATCTGTGAGTTTCTTGATTTCATCATCCATAAGTGCAGCTTGCTTCTCACTGAATGGCTTACTGAAACCTTGATCCATATTGTAATATGATACATTACCTATCTTCTCATTAAGTCCATAGATACTTACCATGGCCATCGCTTGCTTCGTCACTTTCTCTAAGTCACTAAGCGCTCCTGTAGAGATCTTATCAAAAATCACTTTCTCTGCAGCTCTACCTCCTAGAGTAGCACACATCTCATCCAGCATCTGATCGGTACGTGTAATCTGACGCTCATCAGGTAAATACCAAGCAGCTCCTAGACTTCTGCCTCTAGGCACTATAGTCACTTTCACTAGTGGGTGCGCATACTCACACATCCAGCTGATAGTAGCGTGTCCAGCCTCGTGCACAGCCACGGCTCGTTTTTCTTCTGGAGTTATTATTTTATTCTTTTTTTCTAATCCACCTACAATGCGGTCTACAGCGTCTAAGAAATCTTGTTTTTCTACTTGCTTCTTATCGTATCGAGCGGCTATCAGTGCAGCCTCGTTACACATGTTTGCTATATCTGCTCCACTAAATCCTGGAGTCTGACGTGCTAAAAAATCTATATCCAAGTTCTTCTCTGCCTTGATAGGCTCCAAGTGTACTTCAAAGATTTCACGACGCTCATTGAGATCTGGCATATCTGCATATATCTGACGGTCAAATCTACCGGCTCTGAGCAATGCTGAATCTAGTATGTCTACTCTGTTAGTAGCTGCAAGCATAATCACACCCGTATCAGTACCGAAACCATCCATCTCAGTAAGTAGCTGGTTGAGTGTATTTTCTCGCTCATCATTACCACCTTGCATAGCATTCTTACCTCTAGCTCTTCCTATAGCATCGATCTCATCTATGAAAATGATACACGGAGCTTTTTCTTTGGCCTGCTTAAATAAGTCTCTTACTCTACTAGCTCCTACTCCTACAAACATCTCTACGAAGTCTGATCCAGAAAGTGAGAAGAAAGGCACTTCGGCTTCTCCTGCCACTGCTTTAGCTAAAAGTGTTTTACCAGTTCCTGGAGGTCCTACGAGTAGGGCTCCTTTGGGTATCTTACCACCTAGATCTGTATATTTCTTTGGGTTTTTTAGGAAATCTACTATTTCCATTACCTCTTCTTTAGCTCCTTCTAGTCCAGCTACATCTTTAAAGGTTACGTTTACTTTCGTATCTTTATCAAAAAGTTGAGCTTTTGATTTTCCAATACTGAAGAGCTGACCGCCGCCTCCGGCACCGCCTCCGCCGCCCATGCGTTTCATAATAAACATCCAGATTAATCCAAATATAGCAATGTATAATACCAATGTGATTAGCGGATTATCCCATATGCTCTCCTTAACTTCAGGATTTATGCTCACTTTATCAGAAGCTGGAAGATCTTTCTGAGCTTCCTTTACTTGATTATTAAAGTACTCATAATCGCCTATATCTGACAAGAAATAAGTGAACGACTTTGGGTTCACGAGTGATCCTTCAGGAACATCTTTCTTATACTCAGAGTCTTTCTTAGCTTCTTCAGTAAGGTATATCTCCGCCTTACTTCTGTTTACCACGGTAATTCTATCTACATCTCCATTTTCTACCATAGTGAGCAGCTTATCCACGTTTATCTGCTTCCCTCCCTTAGGAGATAAAAAAGTGATAGCTATAAATCCGACTGCTAATATGGCATATATCCACATTAAATTAAATTTAGGTTTTCCGCCTTTAGGCTTCTTACCGTCAAATGGATTCGATGTATTATTCTGGTTTTTAGGCTTCTTACCTTTATTCTTTTCTTCTGACATTAGTCTTTTCTGTGTCTATGCAAGTATAAGGATACAACCTCTATGCCACCTAAAAAGTTCTAACGTTTTGATCTATTCGTCCTTGTTTAATCCTCTTCTATCAAAAAGAGTGCTTTTTTGGCAGTTAAATCATACGACGGATAGGCGGGTTTTAATTCGTATTTATTCTAGCTACCACAGTACGTGATAGTTTGCTTATCGTTCATTAAATTTGCGGTACATGTACAATTCACTACAACAAAAACTTTCAGCAGAATTAGAAGAGATAAAAAAAGCTGGGTTATATAAGCAAGAGCGAACAATCACCACTCCCCAAGGTGCAGAAATAAGCACGGAAGAAGGAGGAGATGTTCTTAATTTTTGTGCAAATAACTACTTAGGTCTTAGCTCTCATCCTAAAGTTATACAAGCTGCTAAAGACGCTATTGATACACATGGTTATGGTTTAAGTTCTGTACGATTCATCTGCGGTACACAAGATATACATAAGGAACTAGAACTTAAACTATCTGAGTATCTCGGTACGGAAGACACCATTCTATATGCTGCAGCTTTTGACGCCAATGGTGGTTTATTCGAACCTCTTTTTGATGCAGAAGATGCGATCATCTCAGATGCTTTAAACCACGCTAGTATTATAGACGGAGTACGTCTGTGTAAAGCACAACGATACAGATACCTGCACAATAATATGGAAGATCTAGAGAAGCAACTTATAGCTGCACAAGATCAAAGAAACAGAGTAATAGTAACAGACGGTTCATTCTCTATGGACGGCACTATAGCTCAACTGGATAAAATAGTAGCACTAGCAGACAAGTATGATGCGAGTGTAATGATAGATGAATGTCATAGCTCTGGATTCTTAGGAAAAACAGGGCGTGGTACGCACGAGCACTGTGGTGTAATGGGTAAAATAGAAATAATCACAGGTACCCTAGGCAAGGCACTAGGTGGCGCAAGTGGTGGTTTTACTTCTGGCAAAAAAGAAATAATAGAGATGCTTCGTCAGAAAAGTCGTCCCTATCTATTCTCTAATACACTAGCTCCTAGCATAGTGGGTGCTAGTATAGCTGTACTAGATATGCTAAGTGAGACTACAGAACTTAGAGATAAGCTAGAACACAATACGATGTATTTCCGTGAGAAAATGACAGAAGCTGGTTTTGACATCACTCCAGGTGTGCACCCTATCGTACCTATAATGCTGTATGATGCTAATGTGGCTCAAGAAATGGCAGCCAAAATGCTAGAAGAAAGCATATTCGTAGTAGGTTTCTACTTCCCAGTAGTACCTAAAGGTAAAGCAAGAATTAGAGTACAGCTTTCTGCTGCTCACGACTCTTCTCAGTTAGATAGAGCTATCGCAGCGTTTATAAAAGTGGGAAAAGAGATGGGAGTGATTAATTAATAAGACTCATCCAAAATAATTACAAAGCCTTCTTCAAAGTATTGGAGAGGGCTTTCTTATTCTACCCCTATTTTATCTACTTCATCTATACCTTCTACTAAGGTGATCGCTTTATAATATCCGATGTATAAAAAGAATACACTTCTGATGGCATATCCTGCAAAAATCAATTCTACGGCCCCATACCAATGCAGTAGTTTAAATAATGCGGAGCCAAAAATCAGCACAATAGTTATAACACTTAGTACATACCACTGGATAGGCCAGACAGCCGTATTGTCCAAATGATTTCTGTTAAGTGAGATATACACCAAGTATAGTTTTGCAAATGCTCTAACCACAAAACTCGCTAGAAAGTCTGCCACGACTAAAGCTACACAACTCAATACTCCCAAACCTACACTGTATTTTTTGGATATAGTGCCATCATAGTATCCATGCAAAATCTGAAAAATAAAATGCACTGCTAAAAGAGCCAAAGCCACCTTTCCAAACAAGCCCCCCACAGCATATTGAATTGCTAATGCAGCATTAACCAAAGCTGCAGAAATATAAAAACCAAGTATTACTGCTTTTCTCCTCACGCTAACTTCTTCATCACCTCATCCAAAAAGGAACTCACCCAAGCTGCATATTGAGTACTTGAAGGATGCAAATCGTCTTTGGCTCTAAACGCTGCGTTGGTTTCTGCCTCTAGAGAAATCTCTGTGATAGTATAATAGTCTATGCCATACTCTTCACAGATGGCTTTACTCCGTGCATTAAACAGTGTTAATTCTGCAGTGATTTCTTCTTTTTTAGAAGCACCAAACGGTGTATAGCCATAATTAGGAATGGAAACCACAAAAACGTGATCCTTCTCCCCGCCTGAATACCTGATAGCACTGTCCAATAAACTCCGAAAGTCTCTTTCAAAATCTGCTATTGGCATTCGTTGATACTGATTATTGACTCCAATGAGCAGAGAAACTAAGTCGTATTTCTCCTCTAAATCGGCACGCTCTATTCCTTCTTGTAAGTCGTCTGTACGCCACCCATTTTGAGCTACGATTTTAACTAGGAGCGAATCCCCGGTTTTCATTAGTATGCTGTCTGCTAGCTGATTGGGGAAGTTTTCTGAAAAGGAAACTGAAGTTCCTATGGTATAGCTGTCTCCTAGAGCTAGATACGACCTAGCAGTACTGACCGCTTCCTCTTGTATCATAGGTTGTACTTCTGGAGTAGAGGAACAACACATTACGCCAAAAGCGAAAAATACTGTTAAAATATGCTTACACATGAATTCAAAATTAAACATTTAGAAAGTATCTAGTCATTAGAGAGCAAAAGCTATTCTTATATTCGCTCCACTTACAAAATACCATGACTGATCTAGATATAGCCCAAAAAGTACAAATGCAGCACATCAACGAGATTGCTGCCAAGCTAAATATCAACCAAAACGACCTGGAACAATACGGAAAATACAAAGCCAAATTACCTCTAGACCTAATCAATGAAGATAAAATAGCACAGAGCAATTTAATAC
>CAWVTM010000126.1:0-5143 GCA_963933305.1 uncultured bacterium | reverse complement strand
AATACCTTTTCAGCATAGCGTAGACCAGCTTCGAAATTTCCAGAACTTATATATAGTCTAGACAGAGAATCTTGATACTTGGTGTTATTAGAGTCTAAAAGTAAAATTTGATTTAAAGCTACTTTTACGGTGCTTGGGTCACTATTAGCCAGTGCCACTTCGTATAGAGCCTTGGCAGATTTTAGTTGAGTATTACTTTCTGTACAGGCTCCTAAAAAGGTGACAGCAGAAATTAAAAGTAAGTGTTTAGTAATGTTTTTCATGATGATTGACAAGGGGCGAAAATAGGATTATTTAGTTTATAGCAAGATTTATTCTATCTTTGAATAAATCATTTTAACTTCTTGTCCCCTATTGTGTTTATTAAAATTTTAGCTTCTATACTATTGTGGTTATTAGCACAACCTGTTTTTTCTCAATGCTCTGTTTTTGAGATTGTTGTGGATAAAGAAAGTATATGTGCTCCAGGCATTCTTAGGTTCCAATTACTTAATCCAGTTGCGGGTTCCTCTTATGAGTGGAACGTAGGAAATGGAATTATTTTCGGAGCAGACACTCTATATAGTTTTTATTCGTCTGCAACTGAAATTAATGCTCGAGTAAAGGTGACATTACCTGGAGGGAAAGTCTGCACTATTGTAGAAAATGGAATTGCTGTCGTGAATCCTTTGCCTATACCGCAATTCACAGCTTCAAAAACAATCTTATGTAATGGAGCAGATTCACTCACGTTGACAGATATTACTCCGAATTCTGTAAAAAGAAGCTGGGTTTTAGCTGGAACTAATTATGGAAATACACTGCCGTCTATTAAACATCAATTTATTACCGCCGGAACTAAGAAAATTTCACTAATTGTAGAAGATAGTAACGGCTGTCAAGGGGTTAAAGAATTTTTTGATACAATTCAAATTTATGCTACGCCAAATTTTGATTTCTCAGGGACAGTTAGAAATGGATGTGCACCTCAGAATTCTACTTTTTCACTCACCCAAGACCCTTCAGTAGCTCCTTTTAATAAAAAGTATTATTGGAGTTTTCCTGGAGCTAGCAATATAGCAGATAGTGGTACTAATCCCGCGGAACGTACATACAGCAGCATTGGTCGATATGAAGTTACGCTAAGAGTAGAAGTGGATAATGGATGCACCTATACTAAGAAAAAAAGGAATTATTTATCTTTTGGGGAGTTAGTGAATTTAAACGTAACTACTTCTGATACAGTGCAATGCTCTAGTCAATATATTGAATTTTTACAAAATACTCCTTCATTATCTGGGGTAGTAACTTGGAGTTTTTCCGGTGTACCAAATACTGTTATTTCTTCTAATAGAGATTCTGCTGTTATAAGTGTAAGCGGTGTAGGAGACTTAGACCTTACTATATATCATAATCAATTTGGATGTATCTCAACAGAAAATTATAGTCAGATTGTGGAAGTGAAAGGTGTAAAATCGGACTTCACTTCAGTAGATCACTTTCATTGTGCAGTACCCCATACAGTTCACTTAGATAATGAGTCAGACGCATTAAATGCTTCTGCTGTCACATATAAATGGAATGTTTTGGATGAAGATACTTCCGTATTTACATCCACCGCTGAAAACCCGAATTTTACTTTTAATACACTGCCAGCCTCGTATGATGTGCAACTTATTGCCATAGGAGACAATGGATGCAGTGATACGTTTATTAGAAAGGAATATATATATCAAGATTCCTTAAAAATGATTTTTGATGTTGCACCTAAACAAGTTTGTATTGATCAAGAGTTTCAAATATTAAATAATACGAAGCCTAGTACATATCTAGGACCAGATTCTTTTAATTGGTATTTTTTTGACACAAATGATGTAACCTTACTTGATTCTTCTGACGAGCGTGCACCTTCCTTTTCGTATAGTAATACTGGATTCTACGATATATTAGCTATAGGTTATAATAGTGCAGGATGTAGAGATACATTAAGACTCAATGATATAGTAGAGGTGATTTCAGCTTCTCTTGATTTTGAAGTTATCACACCTATTATATGCACAGGAGATCGGATGTACGTAAATGGTAAGTCTAGCCCTGCTGATGCAGATTTTAATTATCTATGGACACTGAAGCATAAGACATCTAGCTCTGTCTACAAAGTCAGTGGGGATTCTACTTTTTTGTATCCAAGTACCTTAGGCGAGTATCATGCTATCTATAGGCACGATATTGCTGGTGGTTGTGTTGATATAGATACGGTAGATGCTTGGGTAAATGGCCTTACTGCCAAAGTAGATTTGGATACTTCTTTTGGCTGTACTCCGCTCACTATAAATCCGTCAGCTACTATTCTCTCTGACTTTTATGAGGGTCAAGCATCTGCCAGTTATGCGTACGAATGGTCCGTTAATCCAGATAATGGAGTGAACCTACAAGACACTTTTAGTTCAATACCAACCTTTGAATTTTCTCAAAATGGGGATTACGTTATATCGGTAATAATTACAAATTCAGTGGGGTGTATATACACTGCATTTTCTAATAAAATACTAATTGGAGTTCGGTCTGGACTGCAAGTAGTAAACGATAGAATCTGCTTAGGAGATACTCTTTTCGTATATGATAATAGCTACAATGAAGTGAGTAATGTTACTTGGACTTTTCGTCCAGAAGCTACTTATACATTATCTAATAGCGATTCAAATCTTAATAAGATTGTGATAGAACAACCAGGTAATTACCAGCTGAGACAGATAGTAACTAACAATAATATATGTAGCGATACATCCTATTATCCTCTTGAAGTGATAGGAGTAATAGCAGATTTTGATGCGGTAGATTCATTCCTGAACTGTGCACCTATTTATGCAGAGTTTGTAAGTAAAAGCAGTTTAGCAGATACATTAATTTGGGATTTTGGGACAGGTGATATTTTTAAAACTACCAGCACCTCAGCAGGTACTATTTATTCAAAGAATTCAGGATTAAATAATGGCTATGACATTAGATTAATAGCTAAGAATGTGCTAGGTTGTACAGATACTTTAGTGAAGGAAGATTATATGGTGGTAGCTGGTCCGGTACCTAAATTTACTATGACCAACTTTATTGGCTGTGAGCCTCTATCTGTAACTTTTATAGATGAGAGTCAGGACGAATCCTATTTTTATATGAACTACAATGATGGCTCAACGTTAGATAGCTCTAAGAACGATCAAAATATAATTGGCCCACATATTTATACAATACAATCTCCTGATGCATTGCGACAGACGGTTATGTCATCTATTATAGTCTATGACTCTTTAGGTTGTGCATCTGTTTTTGAACCTGCGGATAGTATTGAAATATTTAGAAGTCCTGTTACTAATTCACTTTTTGCTAATGGTATAGAGTCTTGTAATGCATTTAATATAATTTTTGAAGACACTGGAAACTTCATTGATACTCGCCAGTGGAGTATAGACGGAGTAAATATCAGTACTCGAAGTAAAGATAGCACCATTAGTACTGTAGTCGGAAAACATACACTACAATTGGTAGCTACTAATAGCAAAAGTTGTACGGATACTATGACCCAAGTTGTTGGGGTATTCGAAACACCAGAAGTAAGTTTTACAATTCAAGACACTGTTTGTATTTACACTACAGCCGATTTTGTAGGTGCTATTAATAGTACGAATGCAGTGGACTTCTTTGAGTGGAATTTCAATGAACCTGGTTCTCTGGGAAATATTAACACTACAGATATGTCTACGTCTTTTGCTTATCAGTCTACGGGTATTAAGCGAATTAGATTATATAGTGGATTAGAAAACGGATGTCAAGACAGTGCGGTGCAAACTATAACTATCACAGATGAATCATATATTGATAATCCACAAATTAATTTCGTGTCATTCATAGACAATTATACTTTAGAGATTGATTTTCAAAGTTCTACTAACTCTAAGTTTAAAGAATATACCATATCTGATGGAGTTACGGATAATATAATTGGCGATATTGATATAAATAATGTAGAAATAAACCTGGGTTCAGAGCCTTTGATACCACAGTGTTATACGCTTCAGGTAGGAGATTTTTGTGATTTGAAAGGATTGACGAGCATTTCTCATTGCTTTATTAAACTAGAGATATTTGGTTCCAATCCTTATGAAAACGAGCTGCTTTGGTCAGCCTATGAAGGGTGGGCTAGTGTAAGTAAATACACTATCTACAGAAAAGATAATAATGATGTTTTTATAAAATTGAACGAAGTTGATGGACTTACGACAAGCTATGTAGATAAGGGGCTCTGTGATCAAAATTATGAGTACTATGTACAAGCAGAAAACCCATCGAGTACTTATAAATCTAATAGCCATAGTGTGACGAACAGACCTATCTACATTTTTAATACATTAAATAGCTCAGTTAGCAACGTATCAGTCGTAGGAGAAAATGAAATAGCTATAGATTGGGAGAAAAGCACATTCAGTGAGTTTAAAAACTATAAGGTAGTAAAGTATGAGACTTCTTTTGACAATCTAATATCTGAGACTCCTGTTACAGATACTTTTTTCATAGATAATGATGTACTTACAAATGAATATTCTTACATCTATAGAGTGGTAGAGCAAGATAGATGTGGGTATGACAATACTTCAGATAGAGAGGGTAAGTCCATTTTACTCAGAGGTAGATATAATGATGGTAGTGACTTATTCTGGACAGAGTATCAAAATTGGGAAAGTGGAGTAGAAAAATATAATGTAGAGATTGATAAAGCAGGATCATTTGAATTTACGCACAAAAATTCGCATCTTGATAGAGATTATATTGATAAGAAATACTACAGAGATATTACAGGTGAGTATTGCTATAGAGTATATGGTGTAAGTAATGATGGCGATACGAGTTACTCTAATGTGGTATGTTTAAGCGGTGAACCCAAAGTTTTAATACCCACGGGATTTACTCCTAATGGAGATTATCTTAATGATGCATTTAATCCAATTTCTCAGTTCATCTTGCAAGGCGACTTAGAAGAAGTAAATAGTTTCTTATTTTCAATCTATAATAGATGGGGAGAGAAACTTTACGAAACAGATAATATAGCAGAGGGTTGGAACGGGACTTACAAAGGAGCCCAATGTCAACAAGGTGCGTATATGTATACACT
>CAWVTM010000125.1:0-5169 GCA_963933305.1 uncultured bacterium | reverse complement strand
ATTAAGATTTTAAGATCTAAGACTAGTGAGATATTCTCAAGGTATAGTAAGTCGTATTGTAGACGCTCTACCATTTCGTCTACATTTTCAGCATAGCCATATTTCACCTGGCCCCAAGAGGTGATGCCTGGTTTTATCTTTTGTAATCGCTTATAGTGTGGTGCTTTCTGTACTATTTGATCTATAAAAAACTGACGTTCCGGTCGTGGCCCTACTAGGCTCATATCTCCTAACAGTACATTCCAAAACTGAGGAAACTCATCTACACGTGTCTTACGAAGAAACTTGCCCATTCCAGTAATGCGGGGATCATCTTCTTTACTTAGTTGAGGACCTGCAGCTTCAGCATCCACTTTCATACTCCGAAACTTAATGATATCAAATGCCTGACCTCCGAGTCCTATACGCTCCTGGGTATAAAATACAGGACCTCTGCTTCCTAATTTTACCATTAACCCTATCAATATATAAAAAGGTAAACCCATAGAGAGTACAAGTACAGAAGTGATGATATCAAAACTCCGTTTAATAAACTTCTGCCACGGAGGTAATACGTTGGTTTCAATTTCTATAAGTACAGCTCCTAGTACATTTCCTATCTTTACCATGCCTGCTAGATGCTGATATAGATTAGGTATAACACGTATCACTACCTTCTCTCCATCTAAATTAGCTATAATATCAGCTATATCTTCTTTTTGATACTCTTCCGTAGCTATCACGACTTCTTGAATACCACGATCTACAATTATCTGTGGGATATCAGCCTTACTTCCTAATCTGGCAAGGTCTTTGATATTAGGTATCTCTCCATTGATATTCACATATCCCTGAAAGAAATGTCCTTCGGATTTAGGAGCAGTAGAGAGCTCCGTATAAATGGCACTAGCTCTAGGTCCAGAACCTACTAACAGCGTCTGGAATCCTATCTCTCGTCTCTTTATCTTATGAGCGATGCGGGAAGACAGTACCATCCTAAAAAGTGCAGTAGGAAAAAAATGTAGTATAAATAACACTGCAAGTGACTGGTAATAAGAGTTATATGCAGACACTTCATCGTCTAGTAGTAATGTAAAAAATATAACTAATACTCCGAGTATACTCGTAGTAAGCACCTGTAAAAATTCCTTTAGTCGACTCTTGCGGTATACACTTCGATATAATCCTATGATTACGTGTAGGATTATCCAAAATGAAGGTATAAAAAACAACCCAAGATACAGCTTAGAGTCAGACCATACATACCTTAAATAGTAGGGATTAAATATACCATCTACGTAACATTTTCTGAATATGAAAAATACTCCCCAAGCTACAAGAGCAGCTAGGAAATCCAGTAATACGTATTTTAGTATGAGTTTACTCCGATTCAAAAATGAATAAGTTTTATGTTATCTAAGAACAGTTTAGTACTGCTACCTTGTGAACTTTGAGTAAAAAAGAACACCTTAAATTCTGCATTTTGGAATTTAGGATTATTGACATCTTCTTTTAGACTAATATACGCCTTCTTCCACTGCATATCCCCGTCATCATCCACAGTACTAAAAAAATTAACTATTGGTATTCCAGTTACTATCGAACTATTGATAGGATATATTCCTGCTACAAACTCAGTATTGCATTTGAAGTTGATCTCTAAATAAATATCCTGACCTATTCTTGGTAGATCAAACTGATCTACGGATGAATTTTCCCATTTTTGAAAACCATTGCCTATAAAAGTCTCTCCACTTCTTGAATTATTGATACCATCATAGTTATATACATCCTCAGGATCTTCTGTAATTTTGAAAGTATCCGAAGTAGTACTTGAGCCACTTCCTGTAAGTGATATCGAATTATCTTCAAAGTTTTCTAACCAAGGAAAGGTAACTCCTTCTCGATAATTCACTATCGGACGCAGCGTATCTACCTCAGAAGGTATAAGCTCCATAGTAACCTCATATGCTTCATAAAATGGATATACAACTCTATCAGAGTTTAATCCATTTTTCTTAATCCCAGCCAAGACTGTCACCACACTGCTACCTGAGTGCAGTACCGGAATAGTAGCTGGCAACTCAAAAGTACCTACCTCCTGACCATCCACAAAAACCCAAGCGTCAACTATGTCGTCATTATTATCTCCCTGGGTGCCATCTGAACTCACAGAAACATCAATATTAGCTATGTATAGATAAGCTGGAATAGGTTCCGCGTCATCACATCCGCTAAAAAAAATTACACAGAGGAAAGTCCCTATAAATCCCAGAGATGCTATTATACGTTGGTAGTAAAGTTGCGTTCTAATTGTTCTTTTATTTTATCCGTCACTGACTGGAGTTGCAAATATTGTGAAATACCTGAAATAGGTTCCACATCATTCTGAATGCAATGGTAAAACGAATTTATCTCTTTTTCTATCATAGAAACATAACCGTCGCTATCTTTGGCTTGACGATAGGTAGTTTTCACTCCCCATTCTTCTCCTGTACCCTCCTCATCACCTGTGTTATTTTGCACTTTTAGTAGCTGATTTACATAGTCTATGCTACAATACGTATTGTTTTGAAATACTTTAGCTTGATGCACTTCTTTGTTAGATATCTTACTTGCAGACAAGTTTGCCACACATCCATTATAAAACTCGATACGTGTATTTACCACATCAGGATCTTTATAATACACTCCTACCGCTGTACTATATATCGACTTTACTTCAGCATTAGCTATCATAAGTGTCACATCTATATCGTGCAGCATGAGGTCATCTATCACACTCAGCTGAGTTGATTTTTTATTGAACTTCACAAATCTACTACTCTCCATTATACGAGGAGTTAAATCATACTTAGCAAGGTCGTCATAGAAAGAATAATACCGCTGCTTTTGCCCTATCTGTACCACAGATCCTGACTCGTATGCTAGCATCTCTAGGTTGCGTAGTTCGCGATTAGTACATAATCCTGGTGTCTCTATGTACAAATTTTTGCCGTACTTGATTACCATAGAAAGAGAAGCAAAACTAGAGTATAAAATATCGAAGACTAACACGCTATCTACCTCAGGAAGCATATCTTCTAAAGAGTCATAAGACTGAAAACCATCTGAAACCAGTGAATCGTAACCACCTACTACCGTGAGAGTGTCTACTGCCATTAGATGCTCAAGCACCTTAGACGAAAAATTTCCTGCTCCTATGATTCCAATTCTCACTATTTACCTCTTTTTTTCTGAGTACGAAATACGTTGTAATTTTTTGTCAGCCAAAAACATTGATATTTGCTGCGTACTTAAAACTAAACACTTGCTACAGGATACCTACAAACTTAAAGGCAAGCGAGCTCAGCTCGTTTCAGAATTAAAATCTATGGGCATACATGCTCCTAGCGTCCTGCGTGCGATAGATGCCGTACCACGGCACTTTTTCTTCCCAAAAGACTTCTTAGACAAAGCCTATGAGAACATAGCCTTCCCCATAGAAGGAGGCCAAACCATCTCTCAACCTTTTACTGTGGCTATGCAGACGCAGCTTCTGGATATAAAACCAGGAGATAAAGTACTAGAAATAGGCACGGGAAGCGGATACCAGAGTGCTGTGCTCAAAGTCATGGGTGCCCAGGTGTATAGTATAGAAACAGTAGAACAACTGCATACCACGGCAAAAGCACTCTTTAAAAAACTAGGCCTAGATATTGCAACTATTTACGGTGATGGCTCTAAAGGTCTCCCAGAATTAGCACCGTTTAATAAAATAATCCTAACGGCTGCGGCTCCTAAGCTAGTGTCTTCTTTAACGGCACAATTAAGCACGGGAGGGAAATTAGTAGCACCAGTAGGAGATTTAGCTGTCCAAAAAATGATACTAGTAACACGGAGTGGTGATAATGAATACACAGAAAGCAGTCACGGAGATTTTAATTTCGTGCCACTTACAGGAAGCAATGGTTGGGCAATTTAAAAAATATACGGTACTTTTTCTTTTATTGATAGTAGGCAATAACACAATTGCCCAAGAATACTTAAAGATACGAGCGAAAAAAGGAGATGGGATCTCAGTTTTACTGAATCGGTACAATCTAGCGGCTCACTCCTGTAACATAGATACCTTTCTCACTATTAATAAACTTAACCGTACCGATCAGCTGCAACTAGCTAAGGCATATAAAATGCCTATTTATGTATATGATTATAATGACGTCAGTATCCGTACAACTATCCTTACGGATGACTTTGATCTCGCTGTCTACATCCAAGAATATAATCAGGAGCTAGCAGATGACGGAATAAGAGAATTTGATTATACAATAGATAAGGTACTTTGGGTCCCTGTACACGCTATATACTGTACGGCAGAGTCTGAGATAAAAAAGATAAACGCTGTAAAAGCAAAAGCGGACGATAGAGATCCTAGTCTCACTTCACATACAGAAGAAATAGACCAAGAAACTACCGTACCACTAAGCTGGGCTCACTTCCCCATATTCGGTAGGGAACACGAAAAAACACCTATTTATACAAAAAAACTGGAAGGTCAAGTGTACTATCTTATTAGCGGACACGGAGGTCCAGATCCTGGGGCAATAGGAAAAAAAGATGGCCACATATTATGTGAAGATGAGTATGCTTATGATGTAACGCTTCGATTTGCTAGAGACTTACTCCAACATAGCGCTATAGTATACCTTATAACAAGAGATGATGATGGAATACGAGACAAGGAATTTTTAGAAAGCGATAAGGACGAAACAGTCTGGTTTAACCAAAGTATCCCTTTAAACCAAGCAAGACGATTAAAACAGCGCTCACGCAAAATAAATGAGTTGTACGAAAAGCATCGTAAAGAGGGTGCAACTGTCCAACGTGTGATAGAAATACACATAGACAGCAGATACGAAGAGCAAAAAGTAGATATCTTTTTCTATTTTTATCCTGGTAGTGAGACTGGAAAAGAAATGGCGATAGAAATGTATCGGACCATCAAGTCTGAGTATGAAGAGCATCAGTCTGAGAGAGGTTACAGAGGAGTGGTAAGAAGTCGTGACCTGCATACACTAAGAGAATGTAAACCACCTGTGGTATACATAGAATTGGGTAATATCACCAATGAGTTTGACCAAAAAAGACTACTAATAGTAAACAATCGACAAGCTATAGCTAACTGGCTAACACAAGGTGTGCTGGCTA
>CAWVTM010000124.1:0-5258 GCA_963933305.1 uncultured bacterium | reverse complement strand
ACGTGCGTATAGCTAGTGAAAATGCTAAATTTGGCCAGCCAGAAGTAAACCTAGGTGTGCCTCCAGGATATGGCGGCACTCAGCGACTAGCTCAGATAATAGGTAGAGGTAGAGCACTGGATATGCTCATCACTGCGAAGACTATAGATGCAGCTACTGCCCTTGATTTTGGACTAGTAACGCAGGTGGTTACTATCGATGAATTGCTGCCCACATGCATCACTTATATAGAGAAACTGGTGGGTAAATCGCCTCTAGCCATAGCTGAAGTGATAAAATGTACCAATGCTTTGTACGAAAATATAGACGGTCTACAATACGAAATAGACAGTTTCGCAAAGAGCTTCGAGACCAATGATTTCAAGGAAGGAACGACCGCCTTCATTGAAAAACGAAAACCTAAGTATTCTTAGTATCGTAAACCCATATGCCTTTTATTTTGGCATTCTATTTGTTATTAATGTAACGAACACTAATTTTGAAATAATTATTAAACATAGAAAAATGAAAAATTTAATCTTACTAACTGCCTTCGTATTCGGATTTTCTGCTATCACAGTAGCTCAAAGTGACAAAATAACCTTGTCTTCTGAATCTAAGGCTAAAATGAGTCTTGAAAAGAATTCGCACGATTTCGGATCTATCCAAGAAGGCGTGCAAGCTACCGTTACTTTTACCTTCAAAAACACGGGCAACGCCCCTTTAGTGCTTAATAGCGTAAAAGCTTCATGCGGATGTACTACACCAAAATGGACTAAAGAGCCTATTGCTCCAGGAACAGAAGGTGTAATCACAGCAATCTATAACTCTAAAGGAAGACCTGGTAACTTTACCAAGACTATAACTGTAAAGCACAATGGTGACGGAGGAACAGAATTCCTTACTATCAGAGGTGTAGTTGATAAGGTTGCTGTGCCTTTAACTCCTACAGTAGTAGCTCCTTCAGAACAATAAAAATATTTCATATTACCAATCGAACCCTTTGCATTGCAAGGGGTTTTTAATTTAAGTCAAGATTTAGAAAACGCGGCTCCTTCTTTATATTGAACAGCTAAAGTTAAACTTCGATAAAAAAGTGCGTGTATTTAGATACGGGTATCAATGACCTATTCTTCATACGCCTGACAGCGAGCTATACGCATACTACGAGAGTACGTATGGCTTTTAAAAATACGAAGGTTACAGCTCCGAAGCTTTACCAAACCAGCCCGTAAGTCCTCCCGTGTGTATAGCGAGTATTTTTTCACCTTTTTTTATGGTTTTATTTTCGCACAGTTTCCGGATAGCTAACATCATTTTACCAGTATAGATAGGGTCTAAAAGCACACCTGTCTCACGAGCAAACTCTTTTATAAATTCAATCAGTTCTCCATTTGTTTTGGCGTATCCGCCGCAGTGATACTGATCATAGATAACCACATCTGTAATTCCATACTCTTGCTTTATGTCTTTTGCTATATATCCCTCTCCTTTAAGCACCTGTATTCCATAGATGGTGGGTGGATTTTCTACTTCTAGTAAAGACTGACTCATCCCGCTAATGGTAGTCCCCGTGCCACAGGAAACAAAGATTTTATTTGTGTGCGTGAGGTCTATTTCATTTAAAATTTCTTGGCAGCCCTTAGTACCTAGTTTACTCGCTCCCCCTTCCGGTACGTGCAATACACCGTCTTGTATTCCTTCTGTCCTATTGATCTCCCTATACGCTTCTCTGGAAACAAATCGAAGATTCATACCATAGAGTTTACACATTATTAATACTGGATTTAACGCCTTGGGCTCCTCTCCTCTAATGACTCCCGTACATTCTAAACCCATAGCTGCACAAGACGCCGCAGTAGCTACTAAATGGTTAGAATATGCTCCTCCGTATGTTAATAAGCTACTATATGCTTGGCTAGAGTAGTGAGCAAAGACTCCAGATAGCTTTCTCCACTTGTTTCCAGATATAATGGGATGAATGAGGTCATCTCTTTTTATATGCAGTTCTATTCCCGCACTTTCACTCCAAGCTGTTTTAACCTTAGTTATTGGGCTCGGTATATTTAAATGATTCAGTATTTCCATATTACTTAGGGTCTGGGAAATATGCTTTAACTAAGGCCCATACTATATCTCCTTCATACCCTTTGTTCATTACAAATTGAGCTGCTTTGTAATTTTTTTGATATCCTTTGATAGACGTAAGGCTTTCGATTTTCTTTTTTAAAAGTCCCAGCAATACTTCTTCATATTTATCTCCATCTATTTCCTGCATCCCTTTCTTGATACAATAGTCTGATATCTTGCGCTTCTTTAACTCCATTCTTATCTTCACTCTTCCCCACTTCTTGTATATAAACTTCCCTCTCACATAGGATATAGTAAATCGTTCCTCATTCACAAAGTCGTGCTGAATAAGCTCATAAATAAGCAACTCTACGTCATCTGGCATAAGTCCATAAGAGTACAGCTTATCCCTAACCTCCTGATGACACCTCTCCTGATAAGCACAATACTTGGCTATCTTACTTTTGGCCTGATTAGGTGTGTATCTTATTTTACTGTACTCTGTCACTCTGAGGCTGCTAAATTAGTGCACAATAACACTACTTTTGTAATTCCTTTGTACAGATTAAAAACTATAGCAGACATAGTAAACGGAAAACTTCATGGAGATGGAGCCTTAGAGATCCTAAATATCTATACTGACACACGAAGCAGCAGACAACATTCTGCTCTTTTCATTGCTATCAAAACTGCAAAAAACAACGGCAACACTTTTGTACCTCAGGCTATAAATCAAGGAACTAAAGCGGTACTGGTGTCTACTAAGCCTAAAATTGACTGTAACTATATTTTGGTGGAAGACACCCTTGATGCTCTCCAAATGCTAGCAACACACCACCGTAATCAGTTTACGATACCTATAGTGGCTATTACCGGAAGTAATGGGAAAACCATAGTGAAAGAATGGCTAAGTACGCTGCTAAATGATAACCACACGGTCTGTAAAAGCCCGAAAAGCTTCAACTCGCAAATGGGTGTGCCTCTATCTGTCTGGAGGCTGAAAGGAGACCACCACACCCTCGGAATTTTTGAGGCAGGCATATCTCACCCAAACAAAATGGATAACCTCCGAAGAATAATACAGCCAACTATAGGCGTGTTTACTCATTTAGGAGACTCCCATTCTGCTAATTTTGAAAGTATAGAACAGAAGCTGAGCGAGAAACTCCAGCTGTTTGCAAACTGTGATACGATCGTATGCTCCTCCTACCAACCAGAGGTGCTTTCTGCTGTTAAAAAACTAGGTAAAAATACATTTACTTGGGGGAATGATGCTGAGTCTAATCTCTATGTGGTACCCTCTACTTCCAATGAATATACCGTCACCTACCTGAGCAAAAGCTATCAAGTAAAGCTGCCTACTACAGACAAAGCCACTGTAGAAAACTCGTTCACATCACTAGCTACTGCACTGGCACTGGGAGAAGAAATAGAGCCGCTCATTACTAAATTAGCTGTACTGCCTACCATAGACATGAGGCTACAGCAAGTAGAAGGTGCACAAGGGAATACACTAATCTTAGATTTTTATAATTCTGATTTTCAGTCTGTTGATATTGCATTTGATTTTTTAAAACAACAGAATACGCATAAAAAGATAACTGTAATACTCTCTGATATTCTAGAAAATAATCTAGAACCCTCAAAACTTTATGAAGAAGTAAATAGTGTCCTTCAAAAACATAATGTTAGTCAGTTAGTAGGAATTGGAAAACAAATATCCAATGCACAAAGCGTATTTGACCTGCCGAGTATGTTTTACCCAGATACCGCATCTTTTCTAAAGCAACATCCAGTGTATGAACTCAAAGATGAGTGTATCCTGCTCAAAGGTGCACGTATCTTTGAATTTGAAAAAATAGCAGAAAGGCTACGAAAAAGAACGCATCAAACCTGCTTAGAAATAAACCTTAGTAGGATGCAACAAAATATAGATGTTATAAAGTCTAAAGTTGGGAGCCAAACTAAAGTAATGGCCATGGTGAAGGCGCTAGCATACGGAAGTGGTGATTACCAGATAGCTAAGCTCTTACAAAAAAACAATATAGATTATCTGGGCGTAGCATATACAGATGAGGCCACCCAACTGCGTGCTTCTGGCATCTCTACCCCTATAATGGTACTAAATCCTGACCTAACGGACCTCACGCCATATCAAGAAGACGATATACAGCCGGTAATATACTCTTTTGCTAGTTTAGAAAAAGTAATAAAAGAGGATATAGTGATTCATCTAGAGTTTGACACGGGTATGAGGCGTTTGGGTTTTCATAAAGAGGATATACCCTTATTGGTATCTAAGCTTCAAACAAATAAAAATTTGACTGTAGCGTCTGTTTTTAGCCATCTAGCTGCATCTGACGATGATTCACTAGATGATTTTACTCAACAACAAATCTCAGATTTTAATTACATAAGTACCACTCTGGAAAACGAACTAGGTACACCCATACTAAAACACCTCGCTAATACTGCCGCCATAGAACGACTACCTTCTGCTACTTTTGATATGGTGAGAATGGGTATCGGTCTATATGGTATTTCTTCATTAGAAAACGATGTCACACTGCAGCCAGTAGGGACTTTTAAGTCTTACATTTCTCAGATAAAAACGGTCCCTGCTAACACAGGTATTGGCTATGGACAGCATAGTAAGACTAGTACAGACCGCAGAATCGCCATAGTGGCTGTAGGATATGCGGATGGGTACTCTCGCAGTTTCAGTCAAGGCAAAGGAGCTTTTACCATCCATAACAAGCACGCCCCAATAGTAGGAAATGTGTGTATGGATATGTCTATGTGTGACGTGAGCCACATAGACTGCTCAGAAGGAGATGAGGTAATTATATTTGGAGACAATCCACGAGTAGAGGAATTAGCCAAAACCATAGGTACCATATCCTATGAGATTCTGGTAAAGGTAAGCGAGCGAGTGAATAGAGTGTTTTATCAAGAATGACCAAAGAAGAACTCATACTAGGAATAGAGGCCAATGACTCTAGAGCACTGAGCAAAGCCATCACGCTAGCAGAAAGTACGCTTCCAGAGAAGCGTGACCTAGCTCTAGAAGTGATAACACACTTTGGACCACAGGACCACAGCTATAGAATAGGAATAACCGGAACTCCCGGAGCAGGAAAGAGTACATTTATAGAAGCGATAGGAATAAAACTACTCCAAGACCCAACCCGAAAAATAGCCGTACTAAG
>CAWVTM010000123.1:0-5316 GCA_963933305.1 uncultured bacterium | reverse complement strand
TACATGCTTACACATCTATCGGCCAACCCGTCAAAAGCCAGAACAGCCCCATATGTTATTGGTATTAAGATTGTATCTCAATGAACTAACCACAAAGGTAAGTTCAAAAAACGAGTCAAAAAATGTCTAACTTCGTACTCGTATGAAAAAGTTTTTTGTAGCCATACTTTGTACCCTCGGTTTATCCCATTGCAGTCATAAGATATATACACTAGAGAGTCCCACTAAGCAGTATATACAGGTGGGCTCATATGGAGGTATTGCTGGTGCTTCTACCTTATTCACCTTCTTGTCTAATGGACAACGATTTAAAAGTGAAGGGTTCATGGGAGCCGTACACACGGATAAGCAAGAACTGGAAAAAGGAGACCACTCAGACTTTAGAGACCTACAAAAAGGACTCAAAACATTCAATTTTAAGGACATGGAGCTTGATGAAGTAGGAAATATGACCTACTTTGTCACATTAGTAAAGAACAACAAGAAAAAGAAAATACAATGGAGTAGTATGGATCTGGCTCCTCAAGAACTTGTATACTTCTACCGAAACACCTTACATAGTTTGAATAAATCTGTAGTAAATTAATATCAAATGAAAAAAGTACTATTACTCTTATTGGCATTGCCATTTCTTAGCTTTGGGCAAAATGCCTTTGACCTAAGAAGTCCTAAAAATCCCAATGCAAAAGCTCCAACAGTGGAAGCCGATGTGATAGACGGAAGAAACAGTAACCAAACCTCCTTTAGGAGTCCCATGCCTTTTCAGCTAGATGCCGCTACAAATGTACTGTCTGCGGTGAAGTATGAGGTGAAGTATGAGCCAGATAATGGATTACCTATCTCCGTAGAGGTGCTATCTCCAGTAGAGCAGGGAGGGTTAAGCGTAGCAGAAGTCCCAGAAGAGTATACCCTAAGTTCAGTATTGAGCGAACTGCCAGGGCTATTTCAGTGGGATGAGCATACCAATCTAGTGGAACTTAGCCAAAGTAGAGACAAGTATGGATACACACACATCAAGTATCAGCAGTATACGAGAGGACTAAAAGTGAATGGAGGAGAATGGATACTGCATCTTCAAGGAGATAAAGTGCTCCGTGGCAATGGAAGAATCTATCCATCAGTCATTCATCTAGCAGAAGTATCTGTATCAGAGGCTGAGGCGATTACCTTAGCAGAGAGTTTTATATATGCTAATCATAAGGCGTATAGAGCCCCCAATGAGTTTGGAGTAGCATTTAATAGATCATCACACGCTCATTTCCTCTTAGACTATGCAGTATCTGCGGGGATAGTAGCACAGCAGATATATACAGTAGAGGTGAGACCTACAGACATGAACGTATATGAAGTGTACATAGATGCTCAGAGTGGTACTGTACTAAAAGTAGTCGATGTGCTTTGTGAGATAGACGGTCCTAAGACTGCTACTGCTGCAGACCTAAACAGCCAGAACCGTACGGTAAAATCGTATCAATTAGGATCTACATACTATATGATAGATGCTACCAAGAGTATGTGGATCAATAGTCAACCTTCAGGTTTTCCTAATAATCCAGCAGGTGCTATATGGACGATAGATGCGGGCAATACTGCCGCTGAGTCATTTAATCAAGTGACAAGCAGTAATAATACGTGGAGTGAGCGTAGCTCAGTCTCTGCTCATGCCAATGCTGGTTTGGCTTTTGATTATTTTAAAAATACGCATGCCAGAAATTCTCTCAATGGGTCTGGAGGCACTATTATTTCTGTAGTCAATGTATCAGATGATGATGGTAGTAGCCTTGCTAATGCGTATTGGAATGGACAGGCTATGTTTTATGGTAATGGCGGAAACACATTCACTCCACTAGCAGGAGCACTCGATGTAGCAGGTCATGAGCTCACGCACGGTGTTATTTCTAATACAGCTAATCTAGAATATGAGGGTCAGAGTGGAGCTATAAATGAGAGCATGGCAGACGTATTCGGTGCTATGATAGATAGAGACGATTGGAAAATGGGTGAGGATATAGTCAGACCCGGAATATTCTCCGGAGGTGCACTTCGTGATTTGAAAAACCCACACAATGGAACGACCAGTAACGGAGCAGGATACCAACCAGAGAATATGGGTGAGTACTTCACAGGTTCTGCGGATAATTACGGAGTACATATCAATAGTGGAATAGTAAATAGAGCCTTTTATCTCACGGCTACTGGTACAGGAATGTCTAAGGATAAAGCAGAGGATATCTGGTATAAGGCACTAACAGATTATTTGACCAAGCGTTCTAAGTTCCTAGACTTACGCTATGCGTGTGCAGATGCAGCTAAGGATATATTCACTGGAGCAGATGAGACCGCAGCACTTGCGGCTATTAATAATGCCTTTGACATCGTACAGATCTATGATCCCAATGGAGGATCTACAGGAGGCGGTGGCTCAGGAGGAGGTAGTGATATACCCGTAAATCCAGGCTCTGAAAATATCATCAGTTTCAATATAAGTACATCAACTGCAACTACCTTTGAACGAAGAAATACAGACGGAGATGTGCCGCTAGCACTTTCCACTACTTTGCCAAGTAAAAAAGCATCGGTGACTGATGATGGTTCAGTTATGTTTTATATCAACGCTATCGATGAGCTACGTAGAATAATTTTGAGTAGTCCATATACCGAAGCTACCATCAGTAATGATGAATTTAGCAGTGTGGCTGTATCTAAAGACGGTAAGCGTGTAGCTACAGTATCTGCCGTACAAGATGGTCAGATATCCGTGTATGACTTTACTACTGAAGTATGGACAGACTTCACTTTATATAATCCTACGTATACAGAAGGAGTAGATGCCGGTAATGTGAATTATGCAGATGCTATAGAGTTTGATAATACGGGTCAGTTTATACTATATGATGCTCAAAATGAGCTTACTAATGCCAGCGGAAATAATATTTCTTGGTGGGATGTAGGTGTTCTCAGAGTATGGGATAATGATGCTAACTCTTGGGGAGATGGTAAAGTAGAAAAGGTGTTTAGCTCACTGCCTGAAGGTGTGAGCATAGGAAACGCTACCTATGCTAAAAACAGTCCATTTATAATAGCATATGATTATATCAGTGCTACAGAAAATAAGGTAGTAGGTACGAATCTATTAACAGGCAAGACTGCGGATATATTCAATAACTCCAAACTTGGCTATCCTAACTTTTCCAATAAGGATGATAAAATAATCTTTGACGCTGAGACTACAGACGGAGATGATGTGATAGCCATACTAGACTTAGCAGATACTAAGATAGAGCCTAAAACTAGTGCGGTAGCCACGGTACTGATACCAAACTCTAAGTGGGGAGTGTGGTATGCCAATGGGCAGAGAAGTCTTTTGAGTGATAAAAAAGAACTCTTTAGTTTCTCACTACCTGCGGTAGAAGGAGCACCACAAGGAGTATTTAGCGGTACCAATATAACAGTAAATGTGCCACTAGGGACAGACCTATCTTCTCTTACGCCTACCTTCACATACAGTGAGGATGCACTAGTGGTAGTAGGTAATACGGAGCAAGTGAGTGGTGTATCAAGGAACAATTTTGGGAGTAGTGTCCTCTATAAAGTGATTGCTCAGGATGGTAGTTTTACTAACTATGCCGTGCGTGTCAATATAGTAATCACTGGAGTGGATGAACTCCAAAATAATGTGTCGGTGTACCCTAATCCGGTCACTGATAAGCTCATGATAAATACTACACTAAACGTATTAAAGGTAGTATTGACAGATATAAGTGGAGGGGAAGTGGACGCAGACATAACCTCAGGGATGATAGATATGAAGGCCATATCCGCGGGCATGTATCTAGTACACATACACACGGGTAAAGGCGTGATAACCAAAAGAGTAATAAGACTATAATTTTTAGTAAAAAATAGAGGAGATGAAGATAGGTATAATAAGAGAGTGGAAGCAACCAGCAGATAAGCGAGTAGCACTTACTCCTGAGCAGTGCAAAGAATTTAAAGCTAAATACCCTAAAGTAGAATTAGTAATAGAGCAGTCACCTGACCGGACATATACGGAGCTAGACTATACATCAGCGGGGATGGAAGTAGTAACAGACGTGACAGACTGTGATATTCTGATAGGAATCAAGGAGGTGCCCATAGATAAGCTGATTCCCAATAAAACGTATCTTTTCTTTTCGCATACCATAAAAGCACAAGAGTACAATAGAGACTTACTCCAAGCGATATTGGCTAAGAATATAAGCTTAATAGACTATGAGCCACTCACACGAAATAAAGGAGGTAGAATACTTGGTTTTGGCAAGTGGGCAGGCGTAGTAGGTGCATATAATGCTTTTCTTACATGGGGTAAAAAAACAGGTAAATTTGACTTGCCGGCAGCCTATGAAACCAATGATTACGAGAAGTCTATGCAGTTATTAGCAGCTCTAGAATTGGGTAAAACTCGTGTAGTGTATACGGGAAACGGGAGAGTAGCGGAGGGTATCAGAGAGGTACTAGAAGGCATGAAAATAAGAGAGTGCACTCCACAAGAATTTGTCAGTCAGCCACCTAGAGGAGCACATTTCACTCAGCTTACGAGTTGGGATCTATATCACCGTAAAGACGGAAGTAAGTGGGATCAGAATCACTTTTATGAAAATCATGGCGAGTACTGTTGTGAGTTTGATAATTTTTTACCCCATACGGATATCCTAATAAATGGGATGTATTGGGAGGATGATTTGCCTACACTTTTTACCAAAAGAGATACTGAAGCGGATAACTTTAGTATTAAAGTAATAGCTGATATCACATGTGATGTAGAAGGCAGTGTGCCTATTACTATGGAGGCTACAGACATATTTAACCCCGCTTTCGGATGGAGCAGGAGCGAACAAAAGAAGGTAGCACCGTATGGTGCTGACACTATAGACGTGATGGCCGTGACTAATCTGCCTACAGAAATGCCTAAAAATGCCAGTACGGAATTTGGAAGCTTGTTTTTAGAGCATATAGTCCCACTTCTCGTTGCCGGAGATAAGAATGATATCCTAGAACGTGCCCGAATTACAGAAGATGGCAAACTTACGGAGCGGTATAGTTATCTGACTGATTTTGTTTCTAATTGAGATACTAAAGACTTTAAGTCTGTTTTAAAAGTGAATCCTAGTGTAACTTTAATCAAGCTTATTCGTATATAATTGAAACAAAACTATTCATGAAGAAAATTTTCCTACTTATTTTTGTAGGGTCCATCACTATTACCACCTTAGCCCAAGAGACATTTACACTCTCAGGCTATGTAAAAGAAGCCGGTAGTAAAGAGTTACTCCT
>CAWVTM010000122.1:0-5368 GCA_963933305.1 uncultured bacterium | reverse complement strand
TAGATGGCAAGGCCTCTCTGCCAAGCGATACTAATACGTGTACATGATTTTCCGTACCATTTGCAGCCATAAGAAAACACCCATGGTCTTGGCATATAGATGCAAATACCTTTTTGTACGTTTTTTCTATTTCAGGTGTAATGTCGTTTTGCCTTTTCTTCGTGGCAAATACATAATGCAGATAGACGCTAAAGTATGAGTGTGACATTTTTATATTCTTCTTTTGACTTTTATTCTTTTAGGGTTTGCTTTACACGTTCGCCCCGGTTGCTCTATTCGCTCGCCTCGGTTTGGTCGCTCTATTCGCTCGCTCCGGTTTGTAAACCGGGGTTAGCGTATAGGTTGCTCTCATCTTCGTGTGGGCGAGGTTTTAGGCATTGCCAGTCTTTTTCTATCAAGATATAGAGGTCGTCTGTTTTTTTATCAAAACCTACTCTTTGGTCTATGTCCCAATTAGTTAGTAATGATTTAGGTATTTTCGTCGTGACCTTGCCATTCACAAAAACACTGCTGATTTCATCTGCATCAGTAGCTATTACTCCGTAGACAAGTTCACCAGACGGAAACTGACATTTAGACCAAGTCTCACCAAGGTTTACCAGTTCTGTGACCTCACTTTGAGCGAGTCTATAGCGGATAGAATTGTCTTTTATTCTAATTTTCATTTTTTATAATTATTGGGGTAGTACTATTCCTTTTTCGTCTAATTGTGCTTGACTTAATTGTACGTATTTCAAGTACATTTTTATGCGTTGGTTTGGAAGGTCATTTCCATTTTTGGGCTGGCCTTCTATAGCTTTAGCTACATCCATTCCCACGAGTACTCTGCCAAAGGTAGTGTACTCACCATCCAGAAAATGAGCACCAGAGGTATCGGTTACGATATAAAACTGAGAACCACTGGACCGTCTTTCTGGATTAGTCATATTGCCAGTACGGGCGGCAGCTAATGCTCCGTAAAAGTGCTTGAATTTACTGGAGTCTATCTCTGCAGTTATAGTGTATCCTGGTCCTCCGCTTCCATCATTGAACCTATTGTCGTCCTTACTCGTAGGACTGCCACCTTGTATCACAAAATCATCAACACATCTGTGAAATTCCGTACTATCATAAAACCCAGCACGCGTCAGGCTATCAAAATTTGCTTGGTGAAGGGGAGTTTCATCATACAAGGAAAGGTATATTTCACCGAAATCAGTAGATATTTCAAGTACTTCGTAGGAGGGCTCATATACAAGTTCTCCAGTTTGACCTTCGTCTTCTTTGCAAGCTCCAAAGGATAGTGCGAGTATCAAGGTAAGTATTAGTATTGGTTTTTTTATTGTATCTCCTGCCACGAGACGGTGTCTGTTAACAGTTTTGAGTGGTGCTTTTATTTGAGCGTCGGTTACAGGTTCCCCATTCATCGTGGCACCTCCTAGTAATATATAATCTCCTTTGAATGTATACCCTTCGGTTATTACTGTTTTGAATTGATTTGTAGTACTCATCTTTATTAATATGACGAATATAGCGAAAAGTGAGAGTTGGCTGGAGGCTCCTGAGGCAATCCTTTGAGATGCTTTTAAATAGGTAAGAGTTAATGTGGTATTTTCGTACTCCATATTGATGTCACCGATTTCACTTGTATTGCTCACGCTGGTTCTCTCAGCCTTTTTCTCTGGCTTAGAAATAGCGTTCATTTCTGCTAATAAGCTACGCATAGAGCTCAAGAGCAACCAAGGGAAACACTGGGCCAAAATGTGCTCTAGTTATATTAAATCTCCAAGTAAATTTATAAGTACCATTCTGGTAGGTAATAATATAGCCTTAGTAGTGTATGGAATCACAATGGAGGAGATTTTCAGGCCTTTTTTTGAAGAGAAGTATGCTCATTATCTAGAGAATACAGCCTTTTTAGCATTGCTGAGTGCTACCATAGTATCTACAGTTATTGTACTTATCACTGCAGAATTTTTGCCTAAAGCACTTTTTAGATTAAACCCGAGTGGAATTTTAAGCATTTTAATTTATCCTTTTCAGGTGTTTTATGTACTGCTTTGGCCCATTGTGAAATTTGTAATTTGGCTCAGTAATATCATTTTAAACCGTTTAATGGGTGGTGGGTTTTCAGAAGAGACACCCGCTTTTGGTAAGGTAGATCTGGACCACTTTATATCTCAATCTGCTCAGAGTAATAATGAAGGGGAGGAGCAGGATGTAGATACAGGGATACTTAAAAACGCCCTAGATTTTGGCAATGTAAAGGTGCGTGACTGCTTAGTGCCGCGTACAGAGGTGACGGCTATAGATATAGACAGTACTATACAGGAGTTGGAAAAGCTCTTTATAGAATCACAACACTCCAAAATATTAGTGTTCAAAGAAAACGTAGATAATATAATAGGATTTGCTCATCACATAGATTTACATAAAAAACCTCAAACTATAAAGTCTATCCTGATTCCTATACTTATCACTAATGAGTCTAGAAGTGCGAATGATATGCTCAATGAGTTTTCTCTCACTCAAAAAAGTATAGCTCTAGTCGTGGATGAATATGGTGGTACTGCTGGTATTATCACAGTGGAAGATATCATGGAGGAGATTTTCGGAGAAATAGAAGATGAGCATGATGAGGTAGAAGAGGACGAGTTGGTCTCTGAAAGTGGAGTGTACACTTTAGCTGCTAAGCTAGAGGTAGATCTTGTAAATGAAAAGTATGATTTGAATATCCCCGAAGGTGATTATGAAACACTAGGTGGTTTTGTGATTGCTAATCTGGAGGAGATACCGAGTGTAGGTGATGTTTTTGTGATAGATAACTTTGAGATAAAGGTACTGGAAGCATCTGAGCAAAGGATAGAAAAACTGTCTATAAAGGTACTGGACTAAACCAGTTAATACCCATACTTATCCTTCCACAGAGATTTTAATCGTTCTCTTATTTTTACTTCAGCACCATTATTTCCGGGATCATAGTATTTAGCATTTGCTAGTTCAGCAGGCATAAATTCTTGCTCAGCAAAGTTGTTTGGGAAATCGTGCGAATACTTGTAGTCTTTACCATAGTCCAGCTCTCTCATCAGTTTAGTAGGAGCATTTCTGAGACTGAGAGGAACAGATAGGTCGCCCGTCTCTTTTATGTGAGCTTGTGCTTTACCTATGGCTAGATAGCTGGCATTGCTTTTAGGGCTAGTAGCCAGATATACTGTGATCTGAGATAAGATTATTCTACACTCGGGGTAGCCTACATTGGCTACAGCATTGAAACCTGTATTGGCTAGTAACAGAGCATTGGGGTTAGCCATGCCTATATCTTCACTAGCAGATATAATTAATCTACGAGCTATGAATTTAGGGTCCTCGCCGCCCTCTATAAGTCTGGCTAGATAATATACAGCAGCATTGGGGTCGCTGCCGCGTATAGATTTTATAAGAGCGGAAGCTATATCATAGTGCTGCTCACCGCCTTTGTCAAACATGGCTAGCTTCTTCTGTACCGCTTCTGTCACCAGTTTATTCGTAATAGTGACGGTCTTAGTATCACTAAAGTTTACGATGATTTCTAGAGCATTGAGCAGTTTTCTTCCATCTCCGCCACTTACTTGTACCAGAGCGTCCCACTCTTTTATAGTGATGTTTTTAGATTTCAGAAAATCATCGCGTTTACACGCCTGATTTACTAAATCCTTGAGGTCTTCTAGCTTTAAGGGTTGAAGTATGAAAACCTCGCATCTAGAGAGTAGTGCAGCATTCACCTCAAAGCTGGGATTTTCTGTGGTGGCACCTACTAAGGTGATGATGCCTTGCTCCACTGCACCTAAGAGAGCATCTTGCTGTCCTTTATTAAATCGGTGGATTTCGTCTATGAATAAGATAGCACTCCCGCCACTACCCATAAATTTCGTTTTCTTGGCTTTTTCTATGGTCTCTCGGATGTCTTTTACACCGGCACTGATAGCGCTGAGTTGAAAGAAAGGTTTATTGAGTACGTGAGAAAAAATCTGAGCCAGTGTAGTTTTACCTACTCCTGGAGGCCCCCAAAAGATACAGGAGTACATAGCTCCAGACTCTAAGGCTTTGCGTAGCGGTTTTCCTGGTCCTATGATATGCTGCTGACCTACTACCTCATCCAGTGAGATAGGGCGTACACGCTCAGCGAGTGGTTTAGATGATATGTGTGTTTGTGGTTCGATAGCAAGGCAAAGATGGTAAATTTTTGGTAGGAATACACGTGCAGATCAGAAGTAAGAACTTGCTTCACGGGCACGTTCTTACAAAACATATATTTGCCGATAATGAAAATCATATTTGCTTCGCAAAATGTCAATAAGATAGCTGAGATCAGAGCTAAACTGCCTGAGTATACTATAGAAGGTTTAGATGCTGACGTCTTCCCAGACGAGCTGCTGGAAACAGGAAACACCTTGGATGCTAATGCACTACAAAAGGTGAGACAAGTATATGAAAAGACAGGAGAGAACTGCTTTGCAGATGATACGGGGCTAGAGGTAGAAGTACTGAATGGAGATCCAGGAGTGTACTCTGCTCGCTATGCTGGTGAGCAAAAGAAGAGTGAAGATAATATGAATTTACTGTTGGAAAACCTGAAGGGGAAATCCAATAGAAAAGCTCGATTTAGAACTGTGGTAGCTCTCATTTGGGAGGGAGAAGAGCATAGTTTTGAGGGAATATGTCCAGGCGAAATCACTACAGAGAGAAGTGGAGAGGGTGGTTTTGGGTACGATCCTATCTTCATACCCAATGGATACGACCGAACATTTGCCGAAATGACGATGGATGAGAAGTCTGATATAAGCCACAGAGGATTGGCGGTGAATGGATTAGTGGAGTTTTTAGAAAATATGAAAAGTGATTAAAATTTGCTATGACAACTCACCTCAGAAGTGGGTAGAGGAGTGTACGGCGAATGCCGATTTTTCATAGGTAGCCATCCAATCTTGCGTTCTCATTTTTAATAATGAGTTTAGCTATGATGCCTTCGGGGATATTGCCCATCTGTTTGAAACAAATACAGCTTTTACCGCTCCCAGTTTGTAGTTATTTACGCATCTAGTGCATTCCTATGTAAACTAAAGCATCAATTCTCTTGTGATAAAAGGAGGTAGTAATCTTTTGCGAAGCAAACTAATCAAGCACGGGTGAATCTCAGTAAAGCATAGTGTCTTTTAAGGCCTCACGCAGTTGAGTGAAAATCACTTGTCATTCTTTAGCTATGTGATAAATATAGTAATCTGGATTGTCGACTTTTACTGGCATCTGAACTTTATTACTTCTTAAAGAAAATGAAATAAGCTTAGAATGAATAACATTGCATCAAAGAAATAGACAATGACTAATAAGTGGCAAAAATATATAGCGATAG
>CAWVTM010000121.1:0-5405 GCA_963933305.1 uncultured bacterium | reverse complement strand
CTGTATCATTACCCGCATTAGGATCAGGTAGCGGATGAACTGTAATTGTGGCAGAGTCTAAAGTAGAGCATGAAAAGCTATCTGTATAGGCATAATACAATGCATGAGTGCCAGCCCCTGCCAATCCAGGGTAAAGAACATTAGAACTAATATAATTTGGGGTTGCGATTGAGTAATATGTTCCTCCTGTTGGAGTAGCATAAGCCAAAGTAAAAGTGTCTGCATCTAAACAAACATCTGATATACTAGCAAACGAAATAATAGGATTAGCCAATATGCGGATAGTATCATTAAACGTGGAATCTGAGCATCTATTAGTTACAGTGAGCGAGATTACAAATTGGCCAGCCGAATCGGTGCTAAAACTGCCCGGGTTCTCTTGGTTTGGAAACTGTACAGTACCTCCTGAATATGTCCATAAATAGGTTGATGAAGAATCATAGCAGCTTTTGACAAAAATAGAATCCACACTCAAAGGGCTATTAGCACAAAGAGTGTCGGGATTTATTTTGAACGATATTTCAGGTTTTTTAGCTACTGTATCTATTACGGTGATCGAGTCTATGCCGCAAAAACTACTGTCATAGAGTGTAATAGCATATAAGCCAGAGCTTAAAAAACGGATTACTGGATTTTTAGAAGTAGCGTCGGTGCTATCTATAAACAACCAGTAGGGCATAGATGGAGAGCAGCTGCTATCTATAGTAGAAATACTACATCTATGAAATATACTATCGCATGAATTTATAGAAGAGGAGGTATTTACAATGCGGAGACTATCTGAAGTACAAAAAAAAGCATTAGATAGTTGAAAAGAAGAATTAGGCGAGGGGACAACACAGATGGTTTTTTCAAAAGTATCTCTTCCGCAATAGTTGCCTAAAATATATTGAATGGTGTACGTACCGGCGGAATCAAATCTTAAAGAAATGTTAGTACTGCCGTTCCTCCAAGATAATCCAAGAGAACCACTGGTGACATTTACCCCAGTCATTGGCGTAACTATCCAGTATTTTTTTAATGCTTGATTGCACCCTGAATTAGGACTTGAAGCCGAAATAGAAGTCCCTGTAGAATCTGAACCTGAGAATACCATAGTATCACCTTGGCAAATTTTAAGGTTGGGAGTATTAGTAAAACTAGCATTAACAGTAGAATTTATATGAATTGGATAAGCACTAGAATAGGACGATGCACATTGATTTGTTGCTATTGCTTCAATGTAGAAGCCATTTTGCAAACTTGTGCTAGCGTTATACCCACAAGAAGAGGCATTAAAAGTGAAGGCAAAACTACTATCTGGGAGTCCTGTAGCGGGATGATAGTACACAGAATCGGTAAATCCCGGATAATTTGAAGTGATTGTATACTTTGTTCCTGGGTAATTTGGTATGCCAGAAGTATCCCTAAAATCTAATAAAAAAGTCAGTGTATATGGACTACATCCCGTTGTATTTCCTGGACTAGTAAATCCAACAACGGGGCTACTGCCGTGAAATACCGTATCTGTTATAATATCCGTACACCCGTTAGTTCCAGTTACACTGTAATTTAGATAGTGGTACCCTTGCACAGTGTAAGTATGAGTTATTGTATCTGAAGCACCTGTGCCCCACGAAGTGCGTGTTGTAGTATCTCCGTCTCCCCACAGTATAGTATAGAAACTATTGCTTGTAGTAGAAGAATTGGCAAGTTTTAAGACGTAATTACCGTACCCAACACAATTTGTGTACGCTGCAGTACCACTTGTAGCCGCTCCATAATCTATGTGACTCAATGACGGCAAACCCTTCACTCGCACACTGTGGGTATGTGTAGATATACATCCAGAATCAGTCACAGTGAGGTTAACGGTCTTATTTATGATAGAAGATCCCAAAGTCGTATTTATAAATAGTTGATTTGGATTTTGAGCACTAGAAGTACTGCCAGTTATGCCAAAGGTCCAAGAATATACTGCCGCTACACTTGCATATGACGATGAGTCATAAAAATACACTCGGGTCCCAGAGCAGACCGTATCCTCGCTAAGGCCGAAACCTGCAGTAAGTTGCTGTCCTACGATCACAACTATGGTGTCATAAAGTGATCTGGAGGTGTCCGCCAGAAAATAGGATGTGGTTACAGTAGGACTGACAGTAGGCGTAGAATCTGTGGAGGAAAAACCTGCTGGAGATGAAGTCCAACTAAAAGTTGGCGTACCTCCTCCCGTCGCAGTAGGACTTCCTCCTAGCTGCAAAGAGTCTCCCGCACATATTGCGGTATCGTTTCCAGCATTTAACACTTGAGCTTGCAGTGAGTAACCTACAAGTAGAAAGAAGAGTGTCGAGAAGCAATAACGAATTGATTTATATGAAAAAGATTTGAAGCTAATTTGCATAATGTCAAATAACGTATAGTGTTACGTATATAATTATGTAGTATTTATAGTTAAATAGAGAGGATTTCAAAAGTAACGCTTTATTAACGTGTATCCCAATAATGATTAACTTAGACTAGAACAATGAGTTCATTCGAGCCATATTTAGGAAAATAAATAGAATAGAAATAGTATTAAATTCGCTGAATAATATCCACTTGAAGAACGTTGAATATCAAGTAGTAATTTTGAAAAAATGGAGTGAACACAAATACATAAAATGATTGCTAGCAACCGCTAAACTCATAACTAAATATACCTACAACGTTTACACTTCTAAGCCCACTGATAGCAGTAATCATCGGATATGAATACCATTCACAATGACAAACGGACTTTTTTTCTTGCGGACAACCTGCACAAGACAAAAAAGTAATTCATTAAAATTAAGGGGATAGAATAATACGAAACTAAAAGAGGGGAGGCTAGATTAGGCATTTGTAAACTAATTATGACCCAAGAACAGGCTAGTAGAGTTTGTTTTTTTCTATACATAAAAGTGTGATAAATAAAGTGATATGTCGATTATAAAGATTCTCCCTCATCACTATATAAATGTATGATAAGGGAGATATGGCTCGCATGATATTTAATATGGCCGTTAGGTATGAAGGAGAAGGTTCAGAGCCTGATTTAGAGCTAACGAACACATTTCTAACTCAGACGGATAAAAGCCCTTTGCAAGCTCGTTTCAACACTCTTCTTCATTGGAATAGTATTGATAGCGTGAGTAATTGGGAGCGGAATAGAAATAATATTATCGATAGCTTTTAATAACACAACCGTAACCCTTTTATCGATCATCCAGAATTGGTCGAACATCTTTGGGGTGATAGTTTAGGTGCAACATGGATGGCTGAATTATCCGATACAAGCATCGGAGCTAGTATGTTGGAGTTTACTAACAGTGAAGTTAGGATGTATCCAAACCCAATACGAGGACAAATTACAATTGACTTAGGAGGAGTAAAAGCTATTATAAGACTTAGCCTGACTAATACTTTAGGGCAATTTTTATTAACTAAAGACTACGCTTCAACTAGCCTTATTAAACTTGATTTAGAAGTCCCTAAAGGTCTTTATTTCTTGCGATTAGAATCAAATGGTGAGGTTATTACGAATATGATTATAAAAGAGTAGCTATCGCAGACATACGTCTAAAACCATATACCTGCATAATCTTCAGCCAGAATAAAATTTTAAAAGGCAGTTTGACCAAAAAAATAGCTAAGAAACAAATTCTCAAATTAAAACAGTTTCTGATAAATTAAATTTTTTAGTAGTTCACCAATCAAGGAATCAATTAGATTTTTATCGAAACAGGGGTGATGTGTACGACTTTCACCACTCCAGAGTTTACTTTTAACATAGGGTAAACGATGAAAATAGAGATTGCAGGAACTATGCTTTTAGAAAAAACAGATGATTACTGAAAATGGATATTATAGCAATAGTCTGCCGAATAATCGATACTATTTGAGACATTGGAATTACATTTTGTTTTCTATAAAAAGTACTGCAACCAGCGTATAACTGGTAATTTGGCAAGTGAAGAAGATAAAGGAACTACATCCAAAGTAATTTTAAAAAAGAATACTTAATGGTACAAAAACTACCATTGGTAGCTATAGTAGATGATGATTTAATTCATGGATTTATGTTATCTAGGATTATTAATCACGATAATCTAGCAGAAAAAATATTAACTTTTCCGGATGGAGAAGAAGCGATTCAATAGCTCACGGATAATAAAGCGACTAATGAAAACATACCAGATGTAATTGTTCTTGATACTAATATGTCTTTCTTGAACTGAAACTTTATCTTAAACACTTTGTATATTTGACAGTTAAAGGTGTTCAGGTATTTAAAAACATCAAAAGTGAAGTGGAGAATAAAGAACTGTTAATAGTAGTATAGGGGGTAATGAAGCGATTTCGATTTCTGAATTTTAGTTTACTATTTTTTTTAGCTGCAGTACTGTTTAGCTCTTGCAAAGAGAAACCCTCTTTTATTTCAGATGCAGAAATACTGCGTGCACACTTAAATGTTTCTGCAGAAGTAGCCAATTATTCTGTTCTTCAATTGCCTAATTTTTTTAAGAATCAATTTGTTGCTATTCAGAACAATACCCCAGTGAATAATCCCACTACTGACTGGGGAGCCACCCTAGGTAGAGTCTTGTTTTATGATCAGCAATTATCAAAAAATAATACAATCTCATGTGCCTCTTGTCACCAGCAGTCACAAGGGTTTGCAGATACGAGTAGGTTCAGCACTGGTTTTAATGGAGGTACCACCCCTCGTCATTCTATGGCATTAGCGAATGCTGTGTACTACTTGAATGGTCGTTTTTTTTGGGATGAGAGAGCGGCTACATTAGAAGAGCAAGTACTCCAACCCATAGAAGATCCTATAGAAATGGGAATGACTATGCCAGAGGTGATTGAAAGATTAAATATGACTGAGTACTATCCTATTTTGTTTGAGAATGCCTTTGGCAGTAGAGAGGTGTCTAATGATAAAATAGCGAAAGCTCTAGCTCAGTTTGTGCGGTCTATGGTGTCTTACGATTCTAAGTATGATGAAGGAAGAAGTACGGTGAGCGAGAGGACTTTAGATTTCCCTAATTTTAGTCAAGAAGAAAATGCTGGCAAAAAAATATTTATGAGCAATACCAAAGTAAATTGTTTCGGGTGTCACAATACAGACGTATTTATAGGGGATAATGCACGCAATAATGGGCTCTCTGAGCAAAATATAGATGTGGGTACATACATCTATACCCAAAATGAATTGGATAAAGGGAAATTTAAAACACCTTCTCTAAAAAATATAGCGGTAAGAGGGAGGTTTATGCATGATGGCAGCTTGACTTCTCTTGATCAGGTAATTGAGCATTATAATAGTGGCATACGCCCCAATAAAAACCTAGATCCCCACTTGGTTGATATTGCTACGAGAACTCCGGTTAAAATGGGCCTTA
>CAWVTM010000120.1:0-5414 GCA_963933305.1 uncultured bacterium | reverse complement strand
CTCTGCTTTCTGCTGTCAGATGGAAGAATGTTCTTTTTACTGCAGGAGCTCAATATGTCGCATTTCTTTTTGCATTCAATACTAAAGAGAATATCTTTCAATCTCTAGCGGAGGTTAAGGTTCATCTCATTATAGCTAGTACTGCTTTCATCCTCGCAGGTGGCTATATCATCAATAATTTTTACGATGTTGAAAAAGACCTGATCAATAGACCGCATCGTACCCGTTTTCAAAACTTGGTAAGCAGAGGGTTTAAGCTCAATTTTTACTTGTTGCTTAATTTTATAGGGCTCAGTATAGCGTTATTTGCCAGTTGGCGGATATTTTTATTCTTCTTGGCTTATAGTTCTCTGTTATGGTTTTACTCGCATAAGCTGAGCAAAATTGTGCTCATTAGAGAATTTACGGCTAGTTTTCTTACTGTATTGGCGTTTTTTAGTTTAACGATCTATTTCCGTACCTTGAGTTTACCTTTCTTTTTGTACGGGATGAATTTATTTTTCGTCCTTTTTGCTCGTGAGATCTATAAGGACATTATTTGGTTGAAAGGGGATGTGGTCCAAGGCTATGAAAGTATAGTTACTAAGGCTGGATTAGAGACTAGCAAGCGTATTTTTCAAGTGATACTCATTTCGAGTATTATTGTAGATGCTGCATTTTTATGGGTACATACTAAGCCAGAGTTTTTCTATGTGCTAGGTGCTATTGCCATACTCAAAACACTTATGCTCATACTCATAGAACATAACATAAAACCGATACACCGAATCTTGCAGTTGGCTATCCTTCTATTTATAGTTGGGATAGTGTGGTTGTAGAGTGTCGTAACTATTGCTAAATGACGTATTGAGAATAAAATTTTTTTCAGTGGATCAGCTGAAGTAAACTAAAAGAAAAACTATTCTTGGCTGTGTATTACTGCAAAAACGTATAGGTAAGAAGAATAAATTCTACAGGGCATATCCCGAAATAGTTGAAGGAAACTACTTGATCTGCTTCATTAACAGTGCTATTCCTTCTTCAAAACTATGTGGGTTATAACCTAGCACTTCAGTACTCTTACTTAAATCAAAACCAGTAATAGGTGGTCGTTTTGCAGCTTGATTCAGTGTTTTGCTACTGACCTGTGTAATTATAGACTTGTCCAGTTGGAAATAGTCTGCTACTCGCTCCACTATTTGGACTATGCTCATTTGGTCTTTACCACTTATGTTAAAGATGCCTTCGGCTTCTTTTTCTTCTATGAGTTTACATCCTATGGCTAGATCTTCGGCCAGAGTAGGACTGCGTACTTGATCATTTACCACCTTGATAGGCTGTCCTTTTTCTAGTGCCCCCTTAGCCCAGAGTATAATATTACTTCTGCTCATATCATGAACTATACCATATACCAATACTGTTCTGGCTATACTCCACTTATTACTTTGGTGCTTTACTATATTTTCTGCAGCTAGCTTAGTTTCTCCATAGTAGCTCAGTGGGTCAGGTTCTGCATCTTCTGTATATGGTCCAGCTTCTCCGTTAAATATAAAGTCGGTACTGAGATGTATAAAGTGTGCACCTACATCATTAGCAGCATCCACTAAATTATGAACTGCGTCTACATTTAACCTTTCTGCTCCTTCTTTATCCTCCTCACACGCATCTACATTCGTCAAGGCTGCAGTATGGATAATAGTATCCGGTGCGTGAAGTGAGATCACATCGTTTACATTACGCACATTCGTCACATCTAGACTGGTATAAGTGTATCCCTCTTTGATAGGATATCTATTCACTCCACGAGCGGTAGCTATGAGAACTACATTTTTTTCTTCCAGGTAAAGGTCTAGAAGTTTTTGGCCAAGGAGACCGTTGCTTCCTGTTATGAGTACTTTTTTCATTTGAAGTGTAAAAATGGGTAATTAGTGGTTAATAGGTTTAGTTTTTCGGCAACCTGCTTTTCGTGCAGTTCAGTTGCATGTATGGGACGATGAGCGGCAAATTGAACGTATTTTTTCACTTCTTTTAGTATCTGTCGTGTATTCTCAGAAAAGAAAGTGGTGCAAAACCTGTCCCATATGTAGTCCTCTGACTGCTGTGTAGGATGCGTCATATCCGTTTTTGCAAATCGATAGTCACGTAATTCATCCATAAATATTTCGTAGGATGGAAAGTAACTAGCTTTTTTTTCTTCAGATATAACCTCGTGCAAGGCAGAGAGTAAAGTAGCTTTACTTCTACTACTTTCTATTACTCCACTTCGCAAATGACGAATAGGACTTACTGTAAATATGATTTTTGCATCTGGATTGATACACCAGATGTAATCTAGAGTATTTTGTATGCTCGTTTTTACTTCATTAAAGCTTAGCTGCTTCTGTTTAAATTCCTTGTTGGGTACTTTATGGCAATTGGCCACTACTGTAAAGTCTCGAGTGTAGACCAGAGAAGTCCCGTAGGTGATCACGATTACTTCCGCTTTGGCCAGCTGATTCCTAGTATCTTGGAGTATAAAGTTGCTTTTAAGTGCTGCTTCCGCTGTAGTTGGATATTTAAAATCTCCGTGATGCTCCCAAGAAAAATGTGCGTTTTGTTGCTCAAAATCTTCTGCTGTATACCTCTTTGAATTCAAACTACGTTCAAATATTTTCTCAATACTGATGGGATTATAGAGTATACCAAAAGGATTAGATCTTACATCCAGACCTAAAGACTTCATTCTAGCAGATTGATTATCTGCAAAGCAAGAACCTATAGTAAAGAAAGTAGGCCACTTGGCAGCAAGTTCATTCTTAGGTATATCAAAGTCTATTTTTAATTTCAAGACGCGGCAAATTTAACCAGGATTATGAAACAGGGAATCGTAATGAGATGGAGTGGAGTAAAAATACTATGCGCTAATGCAAATAAAAAGCCCAAGCGACTAGCTTAGGCTTTTGAACTTTTGACATATTCTTTCAAGAAAGAATATGTCAATAGTGATTAAATAGTAGGATTACTTACAATCGAATGTATACGTGCCGGAATAAAGTCCTTGAGCCACAATACTACTAGTAGGGTAGTTATTCGAATTATAGATATGGGTACTCGTTATAGGGACGTTTTGACCCATAAAGTCAGCATTACCAGAAATAATATTACTCTGACCGAAAACTAAAGGTGATTCTAGGTTAGCAAAAACCAAAGCTAAGCTTGTAGCATATGGGTTTTTCTTACCATCCGTTAGTATATCAGAAACTTGAAGTACCGTAACGAAGTCCATTTGTTCCTCATCCCAACTTTGTACCAAAACGCTTAGGGCGTTGCCATTAGCATCATATGTTACATTGGTTACTTGAGTCACTTCACCGGCTTCATCATGAATCTCCAGTTTAGTGATATTTCCATTACTGCCTTCTAAAATAAAGAATCCAGCATCTACGCCATCCTCTTTTATATTGATTCTTTCAGGAACATTTCCACTTGCATATATAAAAGTTGCTTCTACATCTCCATCATATACATTGCTTAGTCTGCCTCCTGAGTACTCGTAGGTTGTCGTGTCTCCATCTTCTATAGATGTAACTACTTGGTTATCTGAGTTGTATAAGAATGCAGTAGTGCCGCTACTTACTTCTAATGAAGTCATATAGCAAACTGGTACTGCTGGAGTTGGTTCTTCTTCAGCTTCGTCAGAGCAAGAGTTTAAAGTTAGTACACCTGCACCTAGTGCAAATATTAACATGAGTTTAAATGATTTTTTCATTATTTGTTAGTTATCTATTTGGGCAAATAACGCATCTAATTATGAGATAATTATCATGTATAAGTAAATAAGACTATGCTTACCTTTGCCTCGCTTTGGTAGAAATAGAAGAGAAAAGTAGGAGAAAGCTTTATATAGAAAGCTATGGGTGTGCTATGAACTTTGCAGATAGTGAAGTAATAGCATCCATAATGGCAGAAGTAGGCGTGGAAACTACCAATGACGAGATGGAAGCGGATATCATTTTTATAAATACATGCTCCATACGAGATAATGCGGAGCAAAGAATACGTAATAGACTAAAGCACCTTCGTCATAATAAGAGACAAAATAAAGACCTTACTATAGGAGTGCTAGGTTGCATGGCTGAGCGACTAAAGAAGCAACTGCTAGAAGAGGAGAAGTTAGTAGATATAGTGGCAGGTCCAGATGCATATAAAGAATTACCAATACTTCTTCAAGAAGTAGAAGACGGTCATAAAGCTATAAATGTGGTACTAAGTCTAGAAGAGACTTATGCAGAGATACAGCCTACACGACTCAATAGTAATGGAGTTACTGCTTTAATAAGCATCACTCGTGGGTGCGATAATATGTGTAGTTTCTGTGTAGTGCCATTTACCCGAGGTAGAGAGCGTAGCCGAAACCCAGAGAGTATAGTAGCCGAAGCCAAAGACCTAGTAGCTAAAGGGTATAAAGAAGTAACTCTGCTAGGGCAAAATGTAGATTCGTACCTGTGGTATGGCGGTGGTGCCCGCAAGGACTTTGATAAATTGACTGCAGAAGAGCAGGAGAATAGTGTGTCATTTGCTAACCTTCTAGAACTAGTAGCACAAGTAGATCCGGATCTCAGAGTTCGGTTTTCTACTTCACATCCTAAGGACTTACATGACGAAGTACTCTTTGTAATGCAGAAGTACGATAATGTGGCTAAACATATCCATCTACCAGCACAAAGTGGAAGTACCCGAATATTAGAAAAAATGAACCGTACCTACACTCGAGAGTGGTACGAGGAAAGGATAAATCGTATAAAAGAGTTAATGCCTGAGTGTAGTATCAGTAGTGATATTATCACAGGATTTTGCTCGGAGACAGAAGAAGATCATGAAGCTACGCTAAGTCTTATGAACTGGGCCGAGTATGAGTTTAGTTATATGTATTTCTATAGCGAACGTCCAGGCACACTTGCCGCTCGTAAGTATGAGGATGATGTACCAGAGGAGATAAAAAAACGACGGTTAACAGAGGTCATAGAGATACAACACGAAATAGCCAAACGTAAGAATAAAGCTCAGGAAGGCAAAGTGCATCGTGTGCTTATAGAATCTAAGAGTAAGAAAAACCCAGACGAATGGATGGGCCGCAATGAGCAAAATATCAAAGTCATATTTCCAAAGGAAAACTATCAGAAAGGTGAATATGTGAATGTACACATAGATCGCACTACTATCACTAGTTTGATAGGGGTGGCGGTAGAATAAAACGGTATTCGTAGGTTCACGCCTGCAGGCGTGGCCCATTATAAAAACGGAATCTTAGTTTGAAGGTACTATTGAAACTAGTCAACCCAAGAATTATTGCATTTGCTATGTCTATTTTTCTTAAGTTCAAATTCACCTAAAAAAAATTCCTTCAACTTTCGTCAAAGGAATTTTGTGTTTTTTAAGAAAGACAATGAGTCTCA
>CAWVTM010000119.1:0-5555 GCA_963933305.1 uncultured bacterium | reverse complement strand
TTGTGCCTCCGCTAAAGCTATGGCGACACGCGGAAGGCTATGCAATGATTTTTCGGCTTTACAAACCTGCGATAAACTCAATTTATGTATACGACACTTAAAAACTAAATTGGTATAAATCCTATAGCTAAGAGTTGGGTTTACATGCTATTTTTGATTCCGCTGGAGGGTAGTATACTGGTGAATATTTACCACATTTTTAGTTTATTATTCATTAAGACCACTATTCCCAAGCCTTATCGGAGAGCCGTTCAAAATAATTTAGAATAGATCGTATAATTGGTATCAGTAGTTTTGATAGTTCATTTAAATTAGTTTAAATTTATATCCGATTACTTACACTCTTCTTACTACACAATTTAACCTTACCTAACCTACCAATACCAATTAACATTTAGGTATTTTTGCAGGATGCAATTTTGGTGGCTTTTTTTATTGTTTTTCTTTCCGTTCCTAGGCGGAGTTATTGGTCTCTTAATCCAATCCGAAAAAACACGTCAGCTCAAGCTATTCTTGGCATTTAGTGGAGCTTTCCTCATCTCTATTACTATCCTTAATCTTATACCAGAGGTATACGAGAAAGTAGGACATAAAGCGGGCTATTACATATTAGCAGGGTTTTTCCTTCAGATAGTATTGGATTTTTTCACCAAAGGAATAGAACACGGACACCTACACTTTCAAGAGTTTAAAAAAGGATTCCCCTACTCCGTATTCATCGCACTAAGTCTACACGCATTCATAGAAGGTCTAGGTCTGGGCGGTGGAGCATTTTCAGAATCTATACAAAACAATATGGTATTTGCTATAGGGCTACACGAGCTACCAGCCGCATTTGCACTGGCCGTAGTCCTCAAAAGTGTCTTTAGTAAAAGCAATACCAACTACCTATGGATAGCCATATACGCTGCTATGGTGCCGCTAGGTATGCTCGTAGGTTCTTCACTTACTGCATATCAAGACATTCTCACAGCACTTATCGGTCTAGTTATTGGTGTATTTTTACATATCAGTACTACTATACTCTTTGAAAATAATGAAAGTCATACGTATGGTAGGTATAAGCTTGTGGCTATAGTATTGGGTCTAGGAGTGGCTCTGCTAGCTGTTAATTTCGGTCATGTACACTAGTTAATCTGCTTATCTCCGAAAAGCTACTTCTGCCATAGATAACGCACATTTCTATTGAACAGTAATTTTCTAATACGCGTACTGCTGTACATCGCCATGCTGGTGATGGCACTGTATTTTGTATATGTATTGATTCCTAAAAAGCAAAAGGCAGCTCCTTCCAAAACACATATACCGATACAAGTGGAGTATATCAATACTGACCAGCACGCGGATGAGGCTCTAACCTACTGTGATAGTCTAGGTTACCGCACAGACTTTGCGGTGCTTATAAACCTAGCACCGCACTCAGGTAAGCATCGCTTCTTTGGGTTTAATCTGGAAACTAAAGATACACTTATAAAAGGCCTTGTGGCACACGGCCATTGCCAAACTACCGAAAATAGATTTGCTCAGTTTAGCAATGATATAGGCAGTAACTGCACATCTATAGGCCACTATAAAATAGGTAGGAAGTACGCAGGCTCCTTTGGCACTTCATATAAGCTATACGGACAGGACAGTACCAATAGTAATGCGATGGATAGATATGTAGTACTGCACTCCCACTCGTGCATACCAGATGAGGAATGGGAAGATGATATCTGCCAGAGTGAGGGTTGCCCTACCGTATCACCTAGAGTCTTAGATAAACTAATGCCCTACTTGGATACTACTGAAAAACCTATATTGCTCTGGATATATGACTGATATACTTACTAAACGAACTAGACTTAGGTACATAGAGATCACAGATCTAGAGGCTATTCACTGCGGCAAATAAACGTTCAGCTTTATTTAAGCAGAACTAAGCAAAAAAGTTACTTAGCCTAAAAATAAGCGTGCATCTCTCATTATACTCTTACGAATTTTAATCACTTGATCCGTATAAGGCTAATTCACTTTAAACTTGTACCAAGCCACCTTATTCCTAAACTGTGCAGGAGCAAGTATCGTATTCTCATCTATTACTTTCTTATAAAAGAAGGTCTTTTTACGCAGACCAGGCACGCGTACACTCCTGTCATACGCTTTGAGCTTATAATCTACTACTCGATCTAGTTCTGTATCTACACGTACGACTTCTCCGGGAGTCATAATAGTAAGTTCACCATCTTGCTCCACTACATTGAGGCTCACGTCTAGTGAAGCGTTTACCAGCGTATAACTTTTCTTATACGAGTTCTGCACGACTTCATCATCGAAAAACTTAAGCATAAACAAATCATCATAATGGTAATAGTATGTTGTAGTTGTGGTAGTTCCTCCATTTGCATTTGTTGAAGTATGAGTCACTACTTGTACGTAGTACTCTTCTAATACTACCGAGGCATTTCCATACTCATCTAATCCACTATATGCAATCGTATTAACATTGATTGCTGCACGCTTAGATATCTCGTTGTACGCTTTTTGCTCGTCACTGAGCCTCTCTTCTTTCCGCTTTACACGCTTCTTTTTGCGGTCACTCAGGCTATTTTGAACTACAAGTACATTATTTACATTCTCCAATACTTCTTCTGTAAAATTAGTAGTCTGCTCACTAATAACATTTAAATCCTCTGCCGTAAGTATCAGCCTATTCACTCCAGTAGCTGCTAGTTTATAATACACCTGTTCACCTACTAACCCGATCAGGTTTATATTACCCTCCTTATCAAAAAGAATATCCATATCCAAGTAAAGTAATTCCTCTGGAGTCACTTGCTGTTCACTGCTTCCGTCTGGATTTATTTTCTCTAGTACAAATGCACTTTGCTTTATATCTAACCAAGATCGTCTTTTAGCATCTTTTCTCTCTCTTCTGGTCAGCTGGTCAGTTATTGCATTTTTACCCAAAATATAGATAGACCCCTTATCATCTACTTCAAAATCCTGCACATAGAACTCATTAGTACTGTTTTCTAACTTTAAAACATAATCTTTTTCGTGCATTACCTCTCTCATATTACTATCAAATAGCCAAAAAGTAAATTTAAATTTATAAGTGCCTACGTCATCGTCATCTGTTGTTCTATTTCTACCAAACAGCGATCGTTTAGCCACTTTTTGTGAATTTTTACTGAAAACTACTAAAAACTCTTTATTCTCTGAAATAGATATTTTAAAACTGGGATAGGTATATCCATTTTGTGGTACATATTCTGCTGATACCACTGCAGTGTAATCTCCTGTCACCTGACCACTTTCTACATCTAATTCCGCGTAATATAAATCTAGTTTTCCCCTTTGCTCATCTGCTTTTGTGGTAAACATATAAAACCTACCCCCAAACTGAACTAAATCATAAAACTTAAACTTTTCGCCCTTTGATTCAAGATTCAACATTATTTCACGTTGAAAATTCATATCATCATCAAACTGCTGAATATAGTACTTGGCCTTAAGCGGAATAATCAAGAGTACTCTTCTAGCGGGAACATAACTCACAGAAAAATACCCTCCTTCAGGACTTTCAAAAACATCGAGATAGTTTACCGATTTAGGTCTAAAAACCTCTCCGTGATTTTCTTTCACCTTTAGTTTCTGCCCAAAAAGAGAAGATACCACAAGGAGAAAACTTAGTGATAGTATTAATTTTATAATTTTCATAAATGTAAAAAGATTTGTAATAAATACTCACAAATATAGAAAGTAGAATCAATAGTCAACTACTAAATTGGAGTTATAAGGCTAACCGTAGATTTCGTTTAAAACCCCAGCCAAACGAACACCAGCCTGCTCTAAGCGTAACTCTACGGTACTCATGTGTCTGTAGATATAATCATACTTTAGGTTAGTCCACGTCCCAAAGTCATAACACTTACTTCTCCACTTCATACTCTCAGTAGCCCAGTCTGTCACTGTATTACTCTGCCACGCGAGTACTTGCTGTTTATTTATACCTCTATTTATATGATCTCCCCACTCTGTATAGCTCAGCCCCTGATGGTCTATCAGCTCACTGTCCCAAACTCTATGCAGATTACTCTGATTACCAAAAAACTCTACCTTCACGCTATTCCCACCTCTATCTTCTGCCAATCCTACATGCAGTGGCTGATGTATGTCTCCTATGAAGTGCACCAATGCCATGATAGCAAACTGCTCATTGGGTACTATTTTAAACTCCCTAGTCTTTAGTTCATCTATTATTGTCTCTATCGCCCAGATTACGTCACCCTCAGGTTTTTTGGTAATATCTGCATACGTTTTGCCATCTGGTATACTCACATAATGCCATGAGCCCATATGGCGGTAGTTCGTGTCCGCCTTTATGAAATCCATAAAATTACCACTCATTTCTAGCGAATACTCCTTCAATATTTTATTGATGCTTTTATTCGCCTTCTTAGTTATGTGTTGCTGAGCTACGTATCCTACTACTCTATGTCCCGTTTTACCCCAAGCAAAAGCACTAGTAGTTAGTATTATAGTTATTAGGATAATTCCAAATCTTTTCATTACTACAAGTATACATCCGACAGAGTGAACAGTTATGTGATGTGCAGAACTGGGTGATTTCTGTTATATTTGAGCATTGAAATTTCTTCAGATTGTTTTTTTGAGTTTTCTCTTATTTCAATACAAAAAAGAAATAGCAGAAGTTTACTGCACTCATAGATGTTTTTAAAAAAATCTCAAACCGGTTAGTATAAACAGAATCAACATTACACTTAAAATAAATAATCAAACAAGACCCAAATGAAATCTTTACTCCTAATAGTATGACACAAAGAATTTAGGAATACTCAAATAAATGGAATATTCCTATTCAATTTACATGAGTTCACTTTAAATAAACCAAAATTCTACCTTTGAAATTCCAATGAAGCATATTATATCACTCGTACTCATCTTGACCTCTTTCTTGGGCTACTCACAAAATCCTAAAGCCTACAAAATCTACAATGCAAAAGGAAAAAAAGTTAGCTACAAAAAGATGCTAAAATCCTTAGCCAAGCAAGATATTATATTGTTTGGCGAACAGCACAATAGTGCCATAGCACACTGGCTACAGCTAGAAGTTACCACAGAGCTAAACGAATCTCGTACGCTAGAACTCGGTACAGAAATGATAGAGGCAGACAATCAAGATGCTCTAGATCTTTATATGCTAGACTCCATAGACCAAAGAGGTTTGGACACACTTGCTCGCCTATGGCCCAACTACAAAACAGACTATGCTCCGTTAGTAAACTTTGCGAAGGTTAATAGCCTTACTGTCACTGCTACTAATATCCCTCGTAGGTATGCAAGTATGGTGTACCGAGGAGGTTTTATGGTCTTAGATACTCTTTCAGAAGTAGAAAAATCGTGGATGGCACCCTTGCCTATGGCTTTTGATGCTAACCTAGCTACTTATCAAAGTGTCCTGAAAATGATGGGACCACACGGCTCACCCAAACTAGTCATGTCTCAAGCTACTAAAGATGCCACTATGGCCCATTTTATATTGGAAAATC
>CAWVTM010000118.1:0-5580 GCA_963933305.1 uncultured bacterium | reverse complement strand
TGTACGAAGAGAAGGGTCAGTATCTCTATGTAAACCGAGGTTTTGGATATTTAGGTTATCCTGGTAGAGTTGGTTTCTTGCCAGAGATTACGGTGTTTGAGTTGGAGACGGCGGTGTAGCACTCGCTTCAAAAGCGGGTACTGTCTTTTATAGAAAAGTAGCAGTACCTTGAGATAGCGTGCTTAGAGATGCAATTGTGTTTAGATAAATTTAATTCCTTACAAAACCATAAAAGCTTCCTTAGCCTTCATTAGCTCACCCAAAAACCCAGGATCTTCCTCTAGTTTATTACCCACGACCACTACATCTGCACCTGCTCGGAATACTGCTTCTGCATCTGCTTGACTTGTGATACCTCCACCCACTATCACAGGAACATCTATTTCGTTTTTAACTGCCGCTATGAGTTTTGGGGAGGCGTGATGGCTTGCACCACTGCCACAGTCTAGGTAGATGAGCTGGTGGCCTAGTTGAGTGCCTGCCAGTGCGGTAGCTGCAGCTATGCCCGGCTTATCATTGGGTATGGGCGTAGTTCCACTTATGTAGGATACGGTGGTGGTCCGTCCACCATCTACGAGTATATATCCCGTAGAGAGCAGTTCTAGTCCAGACCTTTTGAGTTTATGTGCCGACTCTACGTGTCTACCTATGAGCAGGTCAGAGTTTCTGCCGCTAATAAGACTCAGCAGTAATATAGCATCCGCAGCATTATCTATCTGATTTGGACTGCCAGGAAAAATGATTAGTGGCTTAGTGGTACGCTTTTTTAATCTTTCTAGACAGGTTTTTATACTTCCGTCAGTGACTAAGCTTCCTCCTACAAAAATAAAATCAACTTGATTGAAACTGGGGTTAAAAATAAGGGTATCTAGCTGGCTGTCAGATGCTTTATCTGGGTCTATGAGCACTGCTATCATTTTTTGATGGGCGGCTGCTAGGGACGATATTTTATGTAATATGCTAATAGTCTTAGTGTTGTGAAAGCTGTAGTTTTGTGGACAACAATTTCAGGTGAATGCGTTAAAATTTTGCGTGATTTTATCTTATCAACACCGCAAATCTCATAAAAAAAGGGCAATTGAAAAAGTTTATTGTGTGTGTGTGGAAAACACCAACTAAAATGTTCGGTCATGTGAATGTACTTTTGAGCTCAAACCCACTATAAATTTTTAGAGAAGTTTAGCAGTCAAGTGGGTTTCTTTTTACTAGAACTATTAATTAAAACCTGAAACAATGAGCACAAAGCCACAGTACAAGAAGAACGCACTTAAATTTAAGCGTTTTAACACCAAAGACGGTGTTGCAGCCACAGACCTTTACAAGTACGAATACAGAACCTCGGTAATAAAAAACCCCGCAGGTGATGATGTATTTAAAATGGAAAATGTGGAAGTACCCGCTGATTGGTCACAAGTGGCTACAGATATTCTTGCTCAAAAATACTTTAGAAAGGCAGGTGTGCCTCTTCCAGACGGTACTACTGGATCTGAGACTTCTGTAAAACAAGTAGCTCACAGATTAGCCGATTGTTGGAAGACGTGGGGAGAACGCTACGGATACTTTGCATCTAAAAAAGATGCTCAGGTATTTTATGACGAACTTGTATTTAGCATACTTGGTCAGATGGCTGCACCTAATAGTCCTCAGTGGTTTAACACAGGATTACACAATACGTATGGTATTACCGGTAAGGCACAAGGTCATTCATACTCAGATCACGAAACAGGTGAAGTAAAGAAATCTACTTCAGCATACGAAAGACCTCAACCACACGCCTGCTTCATCTTATCTGTGGATGACGATTTAGTAAATGAAGGCGGGATTATGGACCTTTGGGTTCGTGAGGCTCGTATCTTCAAGTATGGTTCTGGTGTAGGCACAAACTTCTCTAGTATACGTGGTGCCAATGAAAAATTAAGCGGAGGCGGAAATTCTTCAGGTCTTATGAGTTTCCTTAAAATAGGAGATAGAGCTGCAGGAGCTATCAAGTCTGGAGGGACTACACGTAGAGCTGCCAAGATGGTGTGTCTAGACTTAGATCACCCAGAGATTCTATCTTTCATCAATTGGAAGAAAGAAGAAGAGAAAAAAGTAAAAGCATTAATAGACGCTGGGTATGATTCCGGATATGAAGGAGAAGCTTACGCTACTGTTTCTGGACAGAACTCTAATAACTCAGTACGTATACCAAATAAGTTTTTCGAAGCCCTTAAAAACGACGGAGAGTGGGAGCTAATATCTAGAACGAATGGTAAACCTATCAGTACAGTATCTGCTAACAAGGTGTGGGATGATATCTCATTTGCAGCTTGGGCATGTGCAGATCCTGGTGTACAATATGATACTACTATAAATGAGTGGCATACGTGTCCAGAGGGTGGAAGAATCAATGCTTCTAACCCTTGCTCGGAGTACATGTTTTTAGATAACACTGCGTGTAATCTAGCCTCATTAAACTTAAGAAAATACTTCAACGAAGAGACCAAAGAGTTTGACGTAGAAGCTATAGAATATGCATCTAGACTGTGGACTGTAGTATTAGAGATATCTGTACTTATGGCTCAGTTTCCTAGTGAGGAAGTTGCCAAACTTTCGTACCAATACAGAACACTAGGTCTAGGATATGCTAACTTAGGATCAGTACTTATGGTGAGCGGTATATCATATGATAGCCCAGAAGCATTTGCTATGTGTGGAGCGGTTACAGCTATACTTACAGGCACATCGTACGCTACATCTGCAGAGATGGCTAGCTTTATGGGAGCGTTTGATCAATACGAGAAAAACAAAGAACATATGCTTCGTGTGATGAAAAATCACAGATATGCGGCATATAACCTAGATGAGTATGATGGACTAAGTATCAAGCCAATAGGAATAGACCCTGCATACTGTCCAGAGTATCTACTTAGCCCAGCTACAGGAGCGTGGGATAAAGCGGTGCAGTGGGGAGAGAAGTACGGATACCGTAATGCTCAGACTACTGTGATAGCTCCTACAGGTACTATCGGTTTGGTAATGGATTGTGATACTACAGGTATAGAGCCAGACTTTGCACTAGTGAAGTTCAAGAAATTATCTGGCGGCGGATACTTTAAAATAGTAAATCAATCAGTACCATTAGCATTAGATACGCTAGGTTACTCAGCTACGGAAGTAGAAGAAATAGTAAATTATGCTAAAGGCCACGCTACACTAAAAGGTGCTCCGGCTATCAATCATAAAACGTTAATTACTAAAGGATTTACCAATGATGACTTAGTTAAAGTAGAAAGCGGTCTTGCGGCAGCATTTGAAATTAGCTTTGCATTTAATCACTGGGTGCTAGGAGAAGAGGCTATGAATCGTCTTGGGTTCACGGCGGGTCAATACGAGAAAGATGGGTTTAGCCTGTTAAAAGCTTTAGGTTTTAGTAAGAAGGATATTTCTTTGGCAAACGACTATGTATGTGGTACGATGACCGTAGAAGGTGCTCCATACCTTAAGGATGAGCATTTATCTGTATTTGACTGTGCCAATAGATGTGGCGAAAAAGGAGAAAGATATATACACGCACACGGCCATATCAAGATGATGGCTGCTGCACAGCCCTTTTTATCAGGCGCAATCTCCAAAACGATTAATCTTCCAAATGAAGCTACTGTAGAAGATATGAAATCTTGTTATCAGCTAAGTTGGGAGCTGGGCACTAAGGCAAATGCCCTATACAGAGACGGCTCTAAGCTATCTCAGCCGCTAAGTAATAAGTCTGATGTGGAAGAAACAGAAGAAGACGATACGATCACTGCGGTAGATAAGGCAGTAGGTAATGCTGGGTTACTTAATATAGATACTCTTACACAAGAGCAGGTGTTGAGTGCCGCTCAGAGAATCTTAGATGACTCTAAGAGTACTGAGTTTATGCGTCAGTTATCTGGTATAGTAGAACGTAAGAAGCTTCCTTGGAAACGAAGAGGGTTCACTCAGAAAGCTAAGGTGGGTGGTCAGACACTATTCGTAAGAACAGGTGAGTACAATGATGGAACGCTAGGTGAGATCTTCATAGATATGCACCGTGAAGGAGCTACATTCCGTTCATTGATGAATTGTTTTTCTATAGCTGTATCTATAGGATTACAGTATGGTGTACCTTTAGATGAGTATGTAAGTAAGTTCACGTTCACTCGTTTTGAGCCAAGTGGAATGGTAGAAGGACATCCAAATATTAAGAACTCTACGTCTATAATAGATTACATATTCAGATTACTAGGATTTGAGTATCTAAACAGAACTGACTTGGTTCATATTAAGCCTACTAAAGAAGAGGCTCAAGAAAACTTAGCAATAGCAAAAGCCAGACAAATAGAGCACAATCCAACAGCCGCTCCTAAGAAGGTGGTTCAGCAGGTGCCTGAGCCTTCTGTAGCTTCTGCCGGAGCAAAGGCGGCCATTCAGCAGCCTACAGGTACAGTGGGAGACGCTTTGCCTTGCACTAACTGTGGTAGTCTAGCGTTAGTAAGAAACGGCACGTGCCATCTATGCACTAACTGCGGTACAACGACTGGATGTAGCTAGTAAAATTAGAAAGGATAATTGTGAGGGCTCAGATTTGAGCCCTTTTTTATTGATTAAAAAAGGAAACTTGTGGATAAGTTTGGTTACCCGAAGTAATTAACATTACTTTGTTATTCCCAGCTAATAATAATTGATTTCCTTACCTCAAGATACCGAAACAAATTTCCACCAAGAAGACGACTTACTGTATTATCGCAAAACGTTGTTTTCTGGCACTCTTAAAAGTCAAACTGAAGAGATGTTAGAGGAGAAACAATATCATAATGGAATAAGACACGGTCTTCAAAAGAGTTATTTTTTAAATGGCCAGTTGAGCACTATAACCTTATATACGGACAATGTGCAGAACGGTCGTAGGATAGAATACTATGAGTGTGGCTCAAAGAAGCTGAATGCGAATTACACCGATGGAGAACTGGATGGAATCTCCGAAGAATGGTGTACAGGTGGTGTTTTAATAATGAGAAAAACCTTTTATAAAGGAAAGCTTATTGCCATCAGGAGCAATTAGTCCTTATTCTCGTAATCTTTTACAGCGGTCTCCAGATTAGCATACCATTCTTTTCCAAACTTTCTTTCCAGTGCGTGCTGAGCAAATTGATATACTTTAGTGTCGCTTTCTTTGCCTTTTACACAAGCATCTACACAAATACTCCACCTATGGTAGTTAAGGGCGTAGAATTCATTGTACTTATCCAGTCTGATAGGATATAGATGGCAGCTGATAGGTTTCGGAAAACCAAAATCTTCTTTTTTGTTGGCTATCTCTACGGCACAGTTTAGTATACCGTCTTTGCGTACTACAAATACACACTCCTTATTTGGCTTACACGTAGTGACCATCATCTGATCAAACGGATCTTTTTCGGCAAAACCGTCTTTGGCTAAAAGCGCTAAACCTGTTTCATCCATCTCTAGCTTTATAGCTTCTATATTTTTTTCTAAGATGGGGATCTCGTCCTCGTCTAGCGGAGCTCCGGCGTCACCTTCTATGCAGCACACTCCTTTACATGCAGTCACATTGCA
>CAWVTM010000117.1:0-5588 GCA_963933305.1 uncultured bacterium | reverse complement strand
AAAATAGTCAGATTAGGGAATTAGATGCCCTCTTCGTACATACAAGTGTGTATCGGATTACACCCTAGATGTCTACCCCTTTTTTAGGGTAAACCCAAACGTGCTTCCCACTCCTACTGTACTGCGTATATTAATAGTCTGCTTATGACCTTCTATAATATGCTTTACTATAGCTAGCCCTAAACCACTTCCTCCCTGATCTCTGCTCCTACCCTTATCTGTGCGGTAAAACCGCTCAAACAGTCGTGGTAAATGCTCCTCAGAGATCCCCATACCGTCATCTGATATCTCGGTAAGTATATTTTTGTCCATATCAAAAAAGCCTATAGAAATTTTTCCTCCGTCTTTCCCATATTTTATGGCATTAATAATCAGATTTACAAGCACTTGTCTTACCTTAGCTTCATCTGCCACTACAAGTACGCCTTTGGGATTTTGACGTTTAAACTTGATAGTGATATTCTTCTCTTTCGCATGGTTCTCCACTATCTCAAGTACTTCGTTAGATAACCTTAGCAGATCTACAGATTTTAAATCTAGCTCTTGGCCACTCTCTATAGTACTGATGCTCGTAAGGTCATTGACTAACTCCACTAATCTATCCGCACTCTTAGCCGCCTTGCTTAGAAAGAGCTCATTGACCTTCTTGTCATCTAAAGCACCGTCTAACAGCGTATGTATATAGCCTTGTATATTTTGAATAGGTGTTTTCAGTTCATGACTCACATTGCCTAGGAACTCTCTTCTGTAATTTTCCTGTCGTTTCAGTTCATCTACTTCCTTCCTATTCTCTATCATCCATCCGAGTACTTCTTTACTCACATCTCCTATAGGGTCAGCTGTATTTTTATCCAGCACATTGTATCCTTTATCTTTTCGTGTTTTAAACTGATATATGCTTTTATAGATTAGCTTTATTCTATCGTTTATAAACTCTTTGAGTAAAAACGAAAACACAACAAAACAAAGAACAAAAACAATCAGAAAATTGACTGCAGTAGCTAACAGCTGCGTAGTAAGTAACCATACAGATATAGAGGAAAGTATGGCAGCTATGAGACCTGCTATAAGAGCTATAAACTGTGGGCTACTTCTTTTCACAGTACAAATTTATAGCCTACACCTTTAACAGTTTGTATACTATCATTACCGATTTTTTCTCTTATTTTTCTAATGTGCACATCAATAGTACGATCCACGACACTTACATCTAGTCCCCACACTTTATTAAGAATAGCTTCTCTAGTGAATACCTTATCTGGTTTAGATGCTAGCAGATAGAGTAACTCAAATTCTTTTTTAGGTAAGGTCATTCGAGTACCTCTAAGCGTCACATCAAAGGTATTTCGGTCTATTAGCAAATCGCCAATCTCGATAGACTCTTTATTGATATCTTCCTTCTTTCTGCTTAAGAGAGCCTTTATCCTACTGATAAGTACGCGTGGCTTGATAGGTTTAGTGATATAGTCATCTGCACCCACATCAAAACCAGCAATCTCAGAATACTCCTCACCTCTAGCCGTAAGAAAAGCAATAAATACTTCTGATAAATCGTCATCTGCTCGTATCTGGCGACAGGCTTCTATGCCGTCTACCTTAGGCATCATAATATCCAGTAAAATAAGATCAGGCTTTTTATCTTTAGCTTTAGCTACACCCTCTTCCCCATTACTGGCGGTATAGCACTTATATCCTTCTTTTTCAAGGTTGTACTTTAACAATTCTACGATGTCCTGCTCGTCATCTACTATGAGTATCTTTTTTACCATAACTATATTCACAATGGTCTTCTCTGAAAACCACCATAACTTCACCCCAAAGTTAAGAGAATATTAATTATGAATGAAGTACTATCATCTGTGGTAGGTTTTTACCACTAAGCGATTAAGATTAGGGAAGAGGGTTAATCCTTTCTCTCGGTATTAAGAATGATACATTGAGGTAGAAAGAATAATGACATTAAGCTTTTGACGTAGGCAAAAGTTTTCTCCCACTGATGGAGCAGATTAATCGCTATGCTTATTATCTAGGCTAGTTTTTTAATACTAAGCTCTTAAACTTTGACTTAAATTTAAACTTGATTACCTCACCACAGTCACTGTGCTCTTTAAGTTATACCACTCATTATCTGTTCCTTTAGCTCTAATGATAACCATATATCCTCCCATAGCTACATCCTCTGCTGACCATCCCGCGTCCTGCTCTGTGAAGTGCACAATTTTCTGTCCGTAGCGGTTATATATGTCCACCTCGTAGTGCTCCACTCCAAAAGTTATAGGTAGCCATACATCATTGAGTCCGTCGGCATTGGGCGTGAAAGCTGTGGGGAGAAATAGGATGGGCTTATACGGCAAGCGAAGTATGTTACTAATCGTTTTCTCCGAGGATATATTTGTGCTGCCTACTACCCTATAGCTTTTTTCGAGCTGCGGTCCCTCATTCACAAAATTCAAAAATCGTGAGTCTTCATAGTCTAATGTATTATTCTGACTATTAAGTTCTACCCATTCACTGTATTCAAAGGTCTGTAAGCTGTAGGAGATCTCTCTAGTGCCAAGCAATAGTTCTTCATATCCAGTATGACTGATGATACTCATATCATTATCACCTATGACTTTGCCAGTCACTTGTATTGGGTTTCCTATGCGGCCAGCTTGTGTACGCGTATCACAACTATCTAATGCCACTACAGCATAGTTTAATCCTGCTCTCTCTAGTACTAGACTATCATCAGCAGAATTATACACTCCTGCAAATGCAGCTAGTTCTTTGATTAGTTTTCCATTGCGATACACCTCATAGCTAGATGCTGTATCAATATTAGTATGCCATATTACCGTTACTACCTCTTCTTGTGGAGGATATGCGGCTACATCTTGGTAAGATACCAGTGCTACATGGGTTCTGTTTTCTTTGGTAAAACCAGGAGATAAAAACACCTGTATACTATCTTGCTGCGTTACACAATTGGTATAACCATACAGCCGCTGTACTATCCAGTACGTACCAGCAGTAGTATATGTCTGGCTAAAGTTCTCTTGATCTACAGGTACTCCTACCCAGCCTCTACCGTCATTGTAGTTGTACTCCTTTTTAGTCGTATTTTTTGTGATAGTGTCTGTTAATATGAGTGTGACAGGTGTGCAGCCTCTTGTATCATCTATGCTAAAGCCCGGTGCTGGGGCATCTACTACGGTGATGTATCGATTTTTGACCAAGGTACTATCGCAAAATCCATTGGAGTAAAAAAGTGAAACGGTGTAAGTACCTGGTCGTGTGTATGTATGTGTCACATTAGGCGGAGTCAAGTCATCCTGAGCGGAGTCGAAGGGTCGACTGACCGTCTCAGTCTCTCCATCGCCAAATGTCCATACCCATAACTCTCCTTGAGCAGGATGCACTGTATCAGATACACTTTGGTTTGTAAACTCTAGCGGTACATGCGCACAAACTAGCGTATCTGCAGCCGTAAAATCAGCCACAGGAGGCATCCGTATCTTTAGCGTATCGTACCATACTTCTTTGTAGGTACCTTCATGGCTTTTGAGTATCACTTTGCAGAGGTAGTTTCCACTTTTAGTATAGGTTAGTGTCGGGTTTTCACCCCTGGCGACAAGTACGCCGCTACCGGCCACATCTTCTGTATAATACGTCACCTTAGTATTGGGAAGTGAGTAGTCACACTTATCTATGAAGGTGACCTCAGAGATACATTCGCCTTCTACTATGCTCGGTTTAACTATAAGGTAATTATAAGGTGATTTACTAAAAGGATGGCCACTAGCGTTTTTGTCATTAGGACTTTTTAGAACTGCATCTTCCAGGAGAGAAAGAGGACTATTTGGGTACTCTATTACAGAGAAAACAAAATGTGTTGTTTGACTATCATCATTAAACCTTATATACTTCTTGCAATATAGTTTTCGGTTATTCAGGAGCTTAATGTCGTGATAATGTGCATTAGTACCTGTAGACCCGTCAACCAGTGTATCCACTATTTTTCCATCAGGTTCTTCACTTAAAATTACAGTATTTAATGTGTTATTATTGACTCTAATGAGTTTATTGACTCCCGCATCATATTTGGAACTTATCGATTCGCTTAGGTAGGTATAGGTATCATCTGCACTAACCTCAAATGCCTCTCCAATAATACCATATCTTAAGACAGTCTCGTTATTTTCTTTAAATTCTGAATACCAAAATGTATCAATTTCTTGATAGATGGTTTGATATTCTTCTACTTTACCAGATTCCTTATCAAATGCCAATAGTTTTAAACTTTCTCGACTAAGACTAAAGGTATCAGTAACATTTTTAGCACTCTGCCAGTGTGTTAATATATAGTTACCCGACGGTGAAACCTTATTAAACGCGGCAGGTATATCATTAAATTTATCCACACTAGCTATCTCCGAAAAGCTAGAGTCTATAGGCAAATCTGATTCTTTATAGTAATAAGATGTATACTTATTTACATCATGACGCATAACTAGCCAATGGCCACCAGAAGTATCTGCTATGCTAGTAATAGAATGAATATGTTTACCCACTAATCTCTTGGCAGGTTCATCAGCAAATGTGGCCCTATTACCATAGATATGTAACTTACGGTAATAAATATTTTTATTGGACGGGTCTCTCCAATTTGCTTTCATTTCTTGTAGGTAAAAAACAAGATGAACAGAATCAGATATACGAAACGTAGTCGATTGACTGGTAAATTTATCATCTAAATCTATAGGATCATTAGCTGGATGATAAGGCAAGCTCCTGCCGTACTCAAGAAGTTCACCATTATACCCGCTAATACAGTAAGGGGAAGTAATAAAGTTCGGTACTAGTATCTCTTTATTCTCAACATAATCTATGACCAAATTATCACTATCGTCAAAGGTATACTGAAACCCTACTCCATCTACCAAATGATTTCCAGTCTGCCCAATGGCAGACTGGAAAATCATGAGTATTAGTATAAGAACGATATGTTCTTTAGCTATCATTTAGCTATTATTAAGGTAGCGTGCTCTCTATGTCCATCTATGTCTAGCGATATGTTATAGAAACCATTGGTGAGACTAGACACATCATAAGATTGTCCACTCACTACGCTTGTACGCAGTACTTCTTGTCCTTGCATACTGTAGATAGTCATCTCTGCATTATGAGTATTTCCATCATAGAGTACAGTCAACTTATCTTGAGCAGGGTTAGTCTAAAGACTGTGTGTGTGTGTAGAGTTCACCTCTCTTTTTAGATTGTTGTTTTTCATTGTTTTGTTTTTTTAAAATGTTTTCCTATTTTAAAAATCGTAGAATACTACGGAAAAGTCAATTTACCATTTGGGTTTTCAAATGCACTTGGGGGCACTTCTAGTTAGCTTTTTTTGGCTTTTATTTCATTTAGACACGCTTCTTATAGTCGACATAAAGTAGGGGTCTAATACCAAAATAGCTTTCAATTGCCGCATATAAATCGTTTTTCACTCGATTTCTATTCGTTAAAAAATAATACCATAGCTCAGGCTATGCAATGATTTTTCGCCTTTACAAACCTTCGATAAACTCAATTTATTTATACGACACTTA
>CAWVTM010000116.1:0-5592 GCA_963933305.1 uncultured bacterium | reverse complement strand
ATGAAAAAATCAACCATCATTCTATTATCACTCAGTATTTTGTTTTTTGCAAGCTGCTCCGTAGTCAGACCTGGTCAAGTGGCCGTAAAGCAGCGTCTAGGGAAGCTCAATAAAAACGTATACTCAGAAGGTACCGTAGTCTATAATCCATTCGTCACTAAAGTGATAAAGGCATCCACACAGACTAATAACCTCAAACTAGTACTCAACCTACCGAGTAAAGAAGGGCTAAGTGTAACCTCAGAAATAAGTATACTCCACCGGATCCAGAAAGACAGTATAGCTAACATACTTCGTACCTACGGACCCAGATATGAACCCATCATAGCTAGCGTATTTCGCTCTGCTTCATCAGATGTATGTGCTAAGTATTTTGCTAAGGACATGCACTCCGGCAAGCGAGCTGATATAGAGTTATCTATAAAAAACAAAATGGACGAGCTCCTAGAAGGAAGCGGCATCATAATAGAATCTGTATTAATGAAGAGTATCCAACTACCTCCGGGTTTGGCTAACTCTATAGAGCAAAAACTACAAGCTGAGCAAGATGCACTGCGTATGATCTTCATCTTACAGCAGGAAAAACTAGAAGCAGATCGTAAGATAATAGAAGCTACGGGTACGCGGGATGCTCAGAAAATATTGGCAGAAGGTCTTACCCCAGAGATCATCAAGCTAAAGAGTATAGAAGCATTCAGAGAATTATCTAAATCTCCTAACAGTAAAATCATAGTGACAGATGGTAACGCTCCGCTACTTATCGAGTAGCATCTACCATTTTCAGAGAAATGAGGTCAAGCTACTCTGTAGTTTGACCTTTTTATATTAAAAGTCTACGTAAAACCACCCTTTGAAAAATATACATTTCTTAAACCGACAATTTTAAATAATTTTGGAAGAATGAATAATGCTCTAGCACCATTTAGCTGCAAATACACACCACAGATTCCTGAATTACTCAGCAGGTTAAAATAAGTGCAGTAGTAGATTGTTTTCAGACAGAGAAAGGGTGGAACGTATCTTATGCAGACGTGTACTCGGGCAGTATACCTCTTTTGAAAATCACGTTTACAACCTAGGTAACATACGTACTAACAAGTTACGAGTATTGATATACCATAATGAAAACTCACCGATAAGCATAAATGATGTACGTATAAAAGGCTTTAAACACCGTATTACAGCTAGGTTTGAGAAAGCGGCTACGTATTAGCTCGCCTATGGCAATAAAAACGCTAGAGAACCACAGTATGACATAGCCCTTTTTAAGGATAAGATCCCAAAAGACTTAGTAAATCTGAAGCTAGAAAGAACCACTCGAACACTAAATCAGAGCATTGCTCAAAAAGACTCAGAACCCAAAAAAATCTGGCTATTGACGGTAATGGGTCTCGTTGTATTAATACTAGGAGTATTCACACTGAGAATGATGCGTAAAGTATAAGAACAATTGCATTTCTTCGATATACTAACTTTCATTATATTCGCTCGAATATAAAATACACTTTCATTGGATTCTTGGTCTTAGTAGCCATCATTGGCTCTAAGATAAAAACGACTGCGTTACAGATAAAAAGTGCCTAGAATACCCTCCTAAAGATGAGTTATGTGATGTCGCTTTTGAAAGATGGTTTTATTCCTCTAAGGATGAAAAGTGTTATAAAAAGGGCTATTCTGGCTGTGAGGAATATGGTTTTAAGACAGAGGTAGAGTGCGAGAAGTACAAGTATGAAAAGGATTCCAAAAGAAATTTTAAGTAAAACTATGACCAAAACTATTCTGATTCTATTAGGATTCGCTTTTATAGGACTTTCTTCTTGCAAGGATGAGTGTCCTACAGACTCTAAATGCTCTGAGCAACCTCCTAGTGGGTATACCTGCTCAGCATATTGGGAAAGCTGGATATATGACTCCAAAACAAATGAATGTGATTTCACCGGATATAGCGGCTGTTCTCCTGTAGGCTTTGATAGTAAAACTGAATGTGATGAGTGCGATTGCAAATAAAAACTAGAGTATGATACGCGTAGTTCTCAAGGTGTTTTTGATGTGCATCACCCTAATTATATTGGGAGTATTTCTCTTGGCACTCGTTCAGATGACTAAAACTTTAGGACAAACAGCTATTCCAGGAATTCAGGCAGGAGCTACATATGGTTTTATACTGGCTCTATTAATACCCTGCCTGGGATATGTCTTATTTAATCTTAAAACACTTAAAATTTTCTCCAAAATCTACAACAGTGAAAACAGAGATTTATCTGACCGTAGACCTGTAGATAAGAATATCTCTACAAAAATCCCGAAGCTCTACTGGATATCTGGGATAATGTGGGGCACATTTTTACTCTTGATAGCATTGATTTACTTGTATTTATACTTGAGCTATAACGGTATGCAAGACAATAACCAGTTATCTCAGATCAGCACCCTACTAAATACTGTCACTAGTATCACTACTACACTCGCAGTCTGGGTAGTAGTAGATCTACTAAGCACACGGTCATACTTACGAAAATACACTGTATCCGCTGGTGATGAAGTAGATACTATAGGTTCAGGGAGTTAAATTATAGCTTGTATAGTTATGCGATTCTCTAAAGTACTACTTATCCTCATTACACTTGCTATTACGATTGCATTTAGTAGAGGAGCAATTATGGAGCTTTATTATCTTTTAATGAAATTCATACCTTTTACATCCAAATCATTCTTGATCATACCAAAGATTTTACTAGCATTTACTGGAGCCATAGCTTCATTGACTCATTATAAGTCTTATCAAGTATCAGCGCATCTAAAGAAGAATATTCAAGAGCCATACTCTCAGAAAATTTCAAAAATTTATTGGATTGGCACAATAGGGTTTGCTCTTACTTGGCTAGCATTTATAGTTTTTCTAGCTACCCAAATGGATTACACTCACAATAGCTTTGACGAACTATCAGGTGTCATTCTAGGAATATTCTTATTCGCAGCCATTACTATCTGGACCATATGTGATTTAAAACGTACAAAAGAACTGTACGTCAAAGCTCAGAGAACAAATGAATCTGTTCTTAACGAAATAGGCAAAGAGTAGAGACTAATCCCTACTCCCTCCGCCGTTGTTGTTATTCCTTGGTGTACGTCTAAAGTTTCGGTTACCGCCGCCACTATTTCCGCTGCTTTTGTTACCCCCACCGTTTCTATTTCCTTGAGATCTTCCTCCACCGCGATTATTACCACCTTGTCTAGTATTACCACTACTTTCGGTAGCTCCTTTAGTTGGCTCAAAACCTTCTATGGTCATACTAGGAAGCGGCATACCCAATAATTTTTCTATACCACGCACATATTCAGCTTCATCTGCACTTACCAGTGAGATAGCAACACCCTCTGCTCCTGCTCTACCTGTACGTCCGATACGGTGTACGTAGTCTTCTGGTACATTAGGCAACTCAAAATTAATCACAAAAGGAAGTAAAGGAATATCAAGTCCACGAGCAGCTATATCTGTAGCTACAAGTACACTTACCTCTTTAGCTTTAAACCCAGATAGAGCTCTTGTACGTGCTCCTTGCGACTTATTCCCATGGATAGCAGCTGCAGTAATGTTGGCCTTATTCAGCTTCTCTGTGAGTCTATTGGCTCCATGCTTCGTACGAGTAAATACGAGTACTTGATGCCAGTTTCCGTCCCATATTAGCTTGGTAATTAATTCCGTCTTACGCTTGGCATCACACCTATATGCTACCTGCTCTACTCGCTCAGCAGTACTATTTTCTGGTGTAGCTTCTACAGTCACCGGATTATTAAGGATTCCATTAGCTAATTTACGAATATCACGAGAGAAAGTAGCACTAAAAAGAAGGTTTTGACGCTTCTCTGGCATCATACTCATTATTTTTTTGATGTCTCTTAGGAAACCCATATCTAGCATCCTATCTGCTTCGTCCAGCACTAAAAATTCAATATCACGAAGTGAAATAAACCCTTGATTTTGAAGATCCATTAATCTACCTGGAGTTGCTACGAGGATATCTATACCTCCTCTTAACTTACTTACCTGTGGATTCTGTTTTACACCACCAAAGATAACCATGCTTCTTAAGTCTACGTGCTTACTATACGTCTGTACATCTTCTAATACCTGAGCTGCTAGCTCACGAGTAGGTGTAAGTACAAGTGCTCGTATAACTCTATTCTGTCTAGGAGCTTGCTGAGTGAGTAGCTGTATCATCGGCATAGCAAAACCTGCGGTCTTACCTGTACCTGTCTGTGCACTGGCCAGTATATCTTTTCCTTGAAGTATATGTGGAATAGCCTTTTCTTGAATAGGGCTAGGAGTTTCGTATCCTTTGTCTTCTACCGCTTTTAGTAAGGCTTCGGTAAGGCCTAGTTCTTTAAATGTCATTTGCGTATTGTTAATTTTGAAATGACCATCTACTCTGCGACCTCACTCCTCTTTATTTTGCTGCAAAGGTAGGCGTCAAACAAGGAAATCAAGGCTTTATTTATATTCGAAGAAATAAAAGTATCAGTAAACAGGAAACTTTCATTTCAAATATACCATAATATGGTATATTTGAAATTATGGGAAAAAATACATCCATTATTTTAGGAAATCACTTTGATCAATTCATACAAACTGAATTGAAAGACGGTCGATATTCATCTGCTAGTGAAGTCATAAGAAATGGACTCAGACTGCTGGAAAACGAACGCGAACAACGAAAAATACTAGACGATGCTTTAATAGTTGGACTAGAGACAGGAGCGCCCAAACCTTTTGACAATGATGCTTTTAAACAAAGAATGAGAGAAAAGCATGGAAACTGAACTGTCCTTGACCATCTCGACGACAGCAGCTTCAGATCTTGAAAAAATCTATGACTATACTCTTGAACAATGGAGTTATAATCAAGCAGAAAAATACCAAGATGTGCTTTTTGACACTATGAATCTTTTTTGTAATAGACCTGAAATCGGTAAGACTTATGAATCAAGCTCTAGAAGCTTCAGAGTTTTTCTAGTCGGGAAGCATATTATGTTCTATCTCATTCAAGACCATGAATTGCTAGTGGTAAGAATCCTTCATGTGTCAATGCTCAAAGAGCAATGGATAGCGTAATAAAGAGTGAAAATATTTACTAGTATGACCAAAATTATTCTTCTGATTTTTAGCGTAAAAATGGCAATGATTTAGACCAAATAGGACAAGAATGAATCCACATTTTTGCCATGTTATAGAAGTTGTTTCTATATTTACGCTATGTCAGATCAAAAAGACTCTCGTCGCCAGTTCATCAAAAACGCATCCATAGCCTCGCTAGCTTTTAGTCTGTCTCCGCTAGCTAGTACTGCTAAAACGGAGAACCGGAAATCTTTAGATGCTTGCGAGAAGACTACATCAGACTACTACGGTGAAGGACCATTCTATACGGACAATCCACCTTCAGTGACTGATGGAAAACTAGCTACAGCGGCAGAGGCTGGTACTAAAATCCGTATCACTGGAAGAGTCCAAAACCTAGATTGCTCGGAGTTTATCCCGGATACTATAGTAGATGTATGGCAAGCCAATGATGCCGGATCGTATGACAATAGTGG
>CAWVTM010000115.1:0-5745 GCA_963933305.1 uncultured bacterium | reverse complement strand
TTCCCTAATAATGAATTTTACTTCAAAACACAAGAAGAGATGGGACGTCTCTTCGCAGATATTCCGGAGGCTCTAGATAATACCAATATAATAGTAGATAGCATAGAGACACCAAAGCTTACACGCGATGTATTACTGCCTAACTTTACTATGCCTCCAGAGTTTAAAACTCAGGATGATTACCTCCACTTCCTCACCTTTGAAGGGGCGAAGAAGCGGTATCCTACTATGCCTTCAGAGACGGAGGAGCGGCTGCTGTTTGAGCTATCGGTTATTAAAGCTTCTGGGTATCCGGGGTATTTCTTGATTGTACAGGATTTTACGAGTGTAGCCAGAGAAATGGGTGTATCCGTAGGTCCAGGTCGTGGATCAGCAGCGGGTAGTGCAGTAGCGTACTGTTTGGGTATTACCAATGTAGACCCCATTGCATACGATTTGCTTTTTGAGCGTTTCTTGAATCCAGAGCGTGTTTCACTTCCAGATATTGATATAGATTTTGATGATGAGGGAAGACAGAGTGTAATAGACTATGTAGTAGATAAATATGGTAAAAAGCAAGTAGCTCAGATCATTACCTACGGCAGTATGGCTGCTCGTTCTAGTTTGAAGGATGTAGGCCGTGTGATGGATGTGCCACTTCAGGAAGTGAATGCTATTACCAAGGCATTTCCAGATCATCTTAGTGCAAACCTGAATAAGGTATTGGCACCAGATGGAGTTCAGAAAAAACTCAAAGATGCTATGAATGCTGAGCAAAATCAAGCTGCAGAAGAGTTTAGAGTAATGTCTGAGCAAGATGATGAGATTGGTCAACTGATTCGCACAGCTAAGCGACTGGAAGGCTCCGTGCGTAATACAGGTATACATGCTTGTGGAGTGATTATCACGCCAGATGATATTACTAAGTATGTTCCTGTGACTACTGCCAAGGACTCTGATTTACTCGTAACCCAGTTTGACAATAGCGTGGTAGAGGATGCAGGTTTACTGAAGATGGATTTTCTTGGTCTTAAGACGCTCACTATCATAAAGGATGCTGTGCAGGTAGTAAAAGATCGACATGGCGTTGTTATACTAACAGATGATATACCACTGGATGACAAAAAAACACTAGAACTCTTCTCTAGAGGAAATACCAATGGGGTTTTCCAGTTTGAGAGTCCAGGGATGCAGAAGCATCTGAAGGCACTGAAACCTGATAAGTTTGAGGATTTGATAGCCATGAATGCACTCTACCGTCCGGGTCCTATGGAGTATATCAAGGATTTTGTGGAGCGTAAACACGGCCGCCAGGAGATAAAGTATGATCTCGCAGATATGGAGGAGTATTTGCAAGATACGTATGGTATCACCGTATATCAGGAGCAGGTGATGCTGCTCTCTCAGAAGCTGGCTGGTTTTACAAAAGGGCAAGCCGATAGTCTGCGTAAGGCCATGGGTAAAAAGAAGATAGAGGAGATGAATAAGCTCTTTGATCTCTTTATAAGCCAAGGCACAGAGAAAGGACACAAAGAAGAAATACTTAAAAAAGTATGGAAAGATTGGGAGGCGTTTGCATCCTATGCATTCAATAAAAGTCACAGTACGTGTTATGCTTATTTAGCATTTCACACAGGATATCTGAAGGCTAATTATCCAGCAGAATTTATGGCATCTGTACTCACACATAATATGAATGATATAAAGAAAGTAAGTTTCTTTATGGACGAGTGTAAGTGGATGGGAATAGAAATACTAGGACCTAGTGCAAATGAGAGTGAAAAGAAATTTAGTGTAAATCAGGATGGAGCCATCCGCTTCGGTTTGGCAGCTATAAAAGGTGTAGGTGGCACTGCAGCAGAAGAGATTATCCGTGAGCGAAAAGAGAATGGCGTGTATTCGAATGTTTTTGATATTTGTAAGCGTGTAAATCAGCGTGTGGTTAATAAGAAGTCATTAGAAAACTTGGCTATAGCTGGAGCATTTGATGATTATGGAGTAAATAGAAGTAGCTATGTTACCGAGGTAGCAGGGATTAAGGGTATAGACCTAGCGGTTAAATTTGGTGCACAGGCACAAAGTGATGAATTGAATAATCAAGCAAGTCTATTCGGAGAGGCATCTGGTGTGCAGCTATCTGAGCCAGAGCTGCCTAAGATAGATGACTGGACACTGATGGAGAGACTACAGCGTGAGAAGGAACTTGTAGGGATCTATATCTCTGGTCATCCACTTAATAATTTTAAATTTGAAATAGATCATTTTACGACCAATACGCTGCTATCCATAGAGGAAGAAAACCTAAAATTGGAAGGAGCGGAGATCAAACTAGCTGGTCTTATTACTACGGTGAGAGATGCGGTGAGTAAGAATGGTAAGCCTTTCTGTATCTTCACCTTAGAAGATTTTAGTGGTACTAGAGAATTCGCATTATTTGGCGAGCAGTATACTACCTATAAGCCGTGGATAGAGCTCAATGCACAGATTTTTGTGGTCGCCAAAGGAGAAAAAAGTTGGAGAGATCCTGACAAGGTGGATCTGAGACTGCAGCAGATGACCTTCTTAGAAGATGCAGTGACCCATCAGCTTAAAAAAGTAACTATAAATCTCAATGCAGAGGATATCAATGAAGAACTTATGCAGTCATTGTTTGACTTAGTGGATGAGCGAGGCAAGGTGAGCTTAGCATTTAAAATAAGAAGTAAGGATAAGATTCTTAAAGGGAAGAGCCAACGCTATAAGCTTCAGATGGACGAGATCACCAAAAAGAAATTAGAAGACTTAGGGCTGGACTTTAGGTTTAATTAAGATTCGGTTTTAGAGTTTTTATTAGAATAATCATCATAAATATGTACTAAAAAGACGCAAGAATATTAAACTTGCTACTAGATTTTTAGTAGATAATAAAATACATCGGGCGAATCTTATCCGAATTTTTGGATAACTGTATATTGAGTTAATAGAGCATATATGCTGCTCCGGAATAGATTGCAACATAAGTGCTAATATTTTGATGTTTCGAAAAAACAAAATGTATGCTTTCTTGAATCCCTCGACCGATAAATTGAAAGAATTGCACTTTGGAGAGTTTGATAAGAAGGCTTACGGAAAGAAATAGGGTCAGTAGAATTTTGTCCAAGTAAAATACGCTAAGAAATTAGAATATTTCCATTTAAACACGAGTTGTTTTAGTTAGCTAATGACTAAAATTCTACTCGTTATTCAATCTTAAACTTACTGTTTCGGTACACGCTATAGGTACGTCGAAACTAATACCTAGTACTTTTACTGTGATGTCTCCTTGGTAATCTACAGAGAGTTCCTTGTTTAACAAGCTCTTTATAGCGTTATTTAGGAAGCCGTTATTCTCAGAGGAGAGTTGCTTGGGGTTAAATGAAAAGTATACAGGTAGTGTAAAATTGCTGTTTTTAGGGATGGTTATAGACACTTCTTGATCAATATCTGTGATATCTACATCGTTTACTCGAATATGAATATTGGTCTTTGTAAGTTCACCAGAGACAGCGTTAGGATTATTGAAGACAGCATCTCCACTGAGCACCACTTTAGTTAAACCCGTAGACACGACTTTTACGTTTTCTAGCTTAATAAAGTTAGGAGATTCAGGCTTTTTGCTACATCCGCTGGTAAATCCAATGAGCAAACTAATAAAAATTATAACGCTGAATTTTTTCATTTATTATTTTTTTGTATAACTTTAACGCAAACTAACCAAAAATCAATTAAAATGGAAAAGGCTTTCAAAAAAATTTTACTAGCATTTGACAATAGTGACTCATCTAAAGCTGCATTGCAAAGTGCCTTCGGTGTCAGTTTAAAATTCAATTCAGAGATCACGGCTTTGGTCGTCACTGGTGGTAAAGACAATTATTTTGCTGACTCTGTTGATTACCTGAAGAAATTCAATAAAGATAATAACTTAAAAATCGATATAGTAGATCGTAGTGGTTTAGTACATGATGAGATTATTAAACTTGAAAAAGAGGGAGACTTCTCATTGATACTTCAGGGTTCGCATGGCGGTGGCGGATGGAAAGAAAAATGGATGGGGAGTAATGCATTTAAAGTGGTGAGCAGTTCAAATTGTCCGGTAATAAGTGTTACCGAAAAAGCAAGTTCACAAGAACTAAAGCATATACTATTGCCATTAGCAGATTCAAGAAATACACGCCAGAAAGTCCCTTATTGTATAGAAATAGCTAAAGCGTTTGGGTCTACTGTACATATTTTAGGAATTTCTAAGAATGATTCAGCAGAAACTAAAAAGCACATAAGAGCATATGTGAATCAGACTGAGAAGTATTTATTAGAAAGAGGAATACCGTGTACTACGGCAGAAAAGTATGACGTAAAAGTAGTAGAAACATGTATTCAATATGCTGAGGATCAGAATGCTGGACTGATGCTGATGATGACAGAAACGGAAAGTGCAGGATGGCTGATGGACTCCTATTCACAACAATTAGTAAACCTGAGTACGGTGCCAGTGATGACCATACACTCTAGAGATACCAGAGTGTCAGGAGCTGCAGGATATTAGTTGTTTGATAGATTTAGAATAGATGGATATAGAGTTTAATAATATACTTTTAGCCATAGATAATGGTGCTACGGCTGGTATTGCACAGCAGCAAGCCTTGGATTTAGCACAAAAGTTTAAGGCGAGCATTACAGTATTACTTATAGGAGATGACCACACTGCTTTTTCAGACACCATTAAGTTTTTAGGCGATTTTACCTTGGGTAAAAAAATTACCCTTAGTACCGTAGTAAAGCAAGGGGACTTTAGTGCTGCCGTATATGCAGAAATTCAGAAAGAAGAGTATAGCATAGTGATAGTAGGGACTTCTTGTGTTAAGTTAGGACGGCTTAGAAAATCTATATGCTACGATTTAGCTACTTCGGTGAATTGTCCTTTGTTGTTTGTGAAAGAGACTAATTCACATTCAAGATTCTCTAATCTGCTACTTCCCTTATCTAAGTGTGCTGAGACTAAGCAAAAAGTGCCTTATGCAGCCTCGTTAGCTCAAAGGTTTAATTCTATGGTACATATTTTATTACTGACTAGAACACTCAGAAGCTCTGATTTAGAGACTGTCGAGTTATATGGTAGACAGGCGGAGAAGTATCTTGCTGAAAGGGGGGTGAAACATACAGTAAGCAAATCTTTTGGTGTGGATATAGCTAAGGAAACGGAGTCTTATAGTCGTCAGGTAAAAGCAGATGTAGTCTTTGTGATGGTAGAAGATAAATACTCTTATTTTTTAAAAGATAGGCATCTGAAGCAATGGATAAAAAACGGTAAGTTATCACTGATGACAATTCCTGTTACTAGAGAAGCAAAGAAGCGTTAGTATATTAAATTTCTGTGTCTCGTATTACTATTCCCGCAGCTGGTTGAGCAGTAGGCATGATTATTAGTTCATTGATATTGACGTGTTTTGGTCTATTAAGTATGAACCATATGGCGTCAGCTATATCTTGAGCCACTAGGTTCTCAAAACCTTCATATACATTTTTTGCTTTTGCTTCATCTCCATCTAATCGTACTATAGAAAATTCAGTCTCTACTGCACCTGGATTTACACTAGATACGCGTACGCCAAACTCTGCTAGTTCTCGTCTCATTGATTTATTAAGTGCATCTACCATGTGTTTGGTGCCGCAGTATACATTGCCGCCTGTATAAACTTCTTTTCCGGCGATGGAACCTATATTTATGATATGACCCTTGGTCTCTTTTAG
>CAWVTM010000114.1:0-5751 GCA_963933305.1 uncultured bacterium | reverse complement strand
TTATACATATTAAAAAAAGATGTATAAAAGGAGGAAATTTAGAGTGCTAATTTCCGAAAATAACTATTAATTTTTCTCTTTAATCTCTCAGCCTTAATCACAAAAGCCTCGTCTCGATTTTCTTCTATTATATTGTCCAAGGATTCTAATGCAGCAGCTTCATTATCCATTTTAAGTTGGGTAAGAGCTACATACCAGAGTGCCTCTGGCCGATAGTCTCCAGATACTTGAGATAAGGTTTTTATGGCTTGCTCATCATGACCAGCCTGCAGTAGGCTCTGTCCTAGGTAGAATTTAGCTACTTGGTTTTCTGGGTTTGTGTTTTTTATTTCTGCGAATGCATCTATAGCAGCTGAAAAATCTTTTTTGTTGTAAAGTTCCAATGCTTTTTCCATAGCACTCATCTCTGCGTCCATATTGGTGATGTAGTCATCAGCGGTAACGTACGAGCTGTCATAGATACTTTCATTTGAAAACTGCTGAGCGTAAAAGCCAACCCCCACTACAGCTAGCAGTAAAATACTTGCAGCTACTTTCATCCAGCTGAGTGAACGAAATCTTGGGGTGTTCTCTGTCTGTTTTTCACGTAGTACTTTGATATCCTCTTTTAAGTCGCTTAGGGTGAGTAGTTTTATCGCTTCGTTTGCTTTTTCAAAAAGTTCGAATTCTTTTTGAAAATCAACCTCTGTCTCATTAAGTTTTACTACTTGTGCTATCTCTTCAGGACTTAGCTCATTGTCAAAGTAGCGTTCTATTAGGGCTGTATATTTAGTTTCCATTATATAATGAGGTGAGCTAGTTTAGGATTGTCAGCCAGTTGTTTTCTAAGTTCTCTCAGACAAAGATTTTTCTTATTCATTACTACCTGCGTATTGGTGTAGCCTAGTTTTTCCGCTATCTCAGTCATATTGTAGCTCAAACTCCATAATTTAAGCACTTCTTTACATTTGTCTTTAAGGTTAGTCATTAATATATCCAGTCCAGTTTTCAACTCTATAGTGAGTACATTCTCTTCATACGGATTTTGAGGCTTATTGAGTTCAGCATCTTCCCATTTTTTGTGTACCATCATTCGTTTAAATTTTTTAAACCAAATGCCTTTACATATAGCGGTAAGATATGTATTAATAGTGCTTTCTCCATTAAACTTGCCTGCACGTACATTTATAGTGAAGGCTGCGAGTCCTTCATATAAGGCATCCTCAGCTTCTTCCTTGCTGCCACTGTGCTGCATTATATAGCCTTCTATTTTTTGAGCTTGTGTGGTGAGTATGTGTTCTATTGCTTTATTCATAGCGTTATCTCCTTGGTTAATCATTTGGATTAATGTAGTGTCGCTTATTTGCTTGCTTTCGAACATTAGTACTCTTGTTGATTCAAACATAACATGAATGTCAGAATATTTTGACAATTGAATTCTATTGCCTCGTATTTAAAGGTTTTTGGCTACTAGATAGGATGTTGATTATAGTCTGTAATCTTATGCATGTTATGTTTACTTTCGTAAAAGTACTAACCAATAAAATCACCTTATAAATGAGAAAAATACTATTTGCCATTGGACTATTTGCCGCCTTATTCAGCTATTCGTCTGTTACCAGCACCTTCACGACTTTCTTGGGTGAGCCCGCATATCAGTTTGAAGTGATAGACCCTGCGTATATGCCCGCGTTTTATTATGATGCAATGCTAGATGCATATCCACCAAGCGGTTGGAGTTATTTTTGGCAAACGGATGAAGGAGCCATTAGTCATGAGGAAAAACCATATTTCTATTTTACCAATGTAGGCTCGCATGAAGTTACAGTTATCCTCGTTCCACGTAAAAAGGAAGATGATATAGGGACAGTCTCATTGACACATACTTTAAATATAGCTGATGGTCAAACGAGTAGTACTAATAATGGAGATATTATGAATGATGGTATATACTTCTTGACACCGCCTAGACCTGGGAATACAGTGTTGGTCGTAGTGCCGCTTAATTCATGTGATATAATTACGGTTCCACATCAAAACTCGGTAGTTTTTGATAATACCAAGTTGTCTTTTTTAGGCCTACTAAATGTAAATAATTACTCTGCTGGTAGCGTGGTTGCTCATACAGATATAGCTATGGGAGAGCCTACTAACAGTAAGGTAGATTTTATAGTAAACTGGTATTCCCTGCGCACGGATATGGCCGCAGTATTATCATTTAGTGTATTGGCAAATCAGGGAGAGGCTGTGGCTATTAAGCATATACCGGATACTGCACTACGTAAACAATGTAAGGAAGAAACCGAGGCTATAGAATATGGTATAGTAGGCCCGTATGATCCGAACTATAAGGAATCCAGTATGTTAGAAATAAATGTGTTCGTTACAGATAGTAGTAAGTTGGACAGTACGAGTGTAGAGTACACTATTCATTTTCAAAACATAGGTACAGGCCCAGTAGATTCTATCACAGTGATAGACTCTTTGCCGAGTTACTTAGTATTTGAGAATCACGTGTCAAGTAGTCTGCCTGCTGCAAAAGTGAATGTAAGTACTTCTGGTAATATAGTGACGTGGATACTTGCTCCAGATGCAGATATAAAAGGAACTAACGAGTCGCCTTCTCAAGCAGAATACAAGACCAAAGGTTGGGTCAAGTTTAAAGCTAAAATAGCTCCAGAGGGCAGCATTACGTATGATACGTGCTACTGTCTGTGTAATAGAGCTACCATTTATTTTGATTCATTGACGCCTATTACTACTAAGGCAGATGTTATCGCTATAGGAGATCGGTTATGCTTCAGTTTTGTAGATGGTAATGATAAGAATGGGACATACGCAGAGCAGATGTGCTATGATTCTACTAGTTTTTATGGTAATACAACAGCCGGTGTAGGTAGTCTCTGGAAAGTATCAGCATACTCACCTCTAGCGGTTTATCCTAATCCTACTGCCGGAGTAGTTCAGTTCAAAGGGGACTTCAAAGGAGAACTTTCTATATCTGTAGCTAATATATATGGACAGGTAGTCTTGGAGAGGAGTACTAGTCAGTATACTATAGACTTATCTGAATTGCCTAAGGGTGCGTATACAGTACGTGTTTCAGATGAAGACACTAACTACATAGCCAGAGTAGTGCGACACTAAAAATAATCAGATTGGTTTACTAAGAAAAGAGTTCGTATTATCGGACTCTTTTTTTATGCGATTAGGTCTCTTTATAGCTCTTTTTAGTTGTTTCATTAGCCTTTGGGCTAGTCGTGAGCAAGATTCTATGCGTGTGATGCAGTTGGGCCGATCTGCTGTGGAATATCGGAATAGTGATGACCTTGTAAATGCTATCAAAACTGTAAAAATAGCTATTGAGCTAGCAGATAAGTCTGGTCTTTCTGACGAGTTTATTAATAATAAGCTTCGCAATTTCTTAGCAAATAGGTATAGCAATATTGGAGATTTTGAAAGAGCTATAGAAGTAGGGAAAATGCTACAAACCTATTATCTTAAAACGGGTAATAAGCAGCGTGAATTACTTACTAAAAATAACCTCGGTGTTTATCATCAGAATATTGGCAAGTACGAACAAGCATATAACTACTTTAGCCAAGGCTGGAATGCAGAGAAAATAAGTGGTGATGTGATAGATAAACTCGACTGGCTAGACGGTCTGGCTAGCTCATGTATATATCTCAAAAGGCTAGAAGAAGCTCAGTTGTATTTGGATAAATCTCTCGCCCTACTTCGAGCAGTACGTTCTGATGAAGAAAAGGAAATGCAACTCTACTATTTCATAAATAGAGCTCAACTAGCTAAAGCTATGGGAGATAAGGAACAAGGTCTGCCGATGCTTAAAAAAGCTGCTCATATTGCAAATTTTCTTGGGAATAGAAAAGGTGTAGATGCAATGAATAAAATGGCAAAAATATACCTAGGAATAGAATCGTATCCATCCGTCATAGCTCAGGTAACGGGAGTAGAAAAGCTGCTCGATATAAAAGGTAATCCATATCTCAAAGATCCATATTTGCTACAGACCTATACATTGGCAGCTCAGGCGTATGCTGGGCAAGGAGATAGGGCAAAGAGCTTAATGATGATAGAGAAAGCGGAGGTGCAAGCAGCATACTATCATACTCAGTATATGTTTAATGAGTCTAAACTTTATCTGGATGAGTTGCGTAGAAAAAACCTAGAGCTAGGGGTGAAGGTCTGCTATGATTTGTGGCAAGAAACAGGGAATAATGAATACTTAGTGGCTGCTTTACTGTATGCAGATAAAGCTAAGAGCAATGTGTTAAATGAGCGTGCTCAGATGGCTCAAAAGATGTCTTCTATTTCGAGTGAGATAAGAGACCTGCGTTTTCAGTGGGTATACCAACTCAATGCATTAGAAAATCAAGGCGAAAATGGCAAAGCACTAAAACTCAGAGATCGGTTAGATTCGTTAGACCGAAAACTGAATCTTAATGTTTCTGATGGTTTTGATATACAAGAATTAATCTCTTTCTTAGATAAAATAGAGAATGATGAGATGGTTCTGGAATACTTCGTCATAGATTCTGTTACCTATACTTTTAGCCTTACTAAAGGTCAGATAAATGCTGACCGGTTAGAGTATAGTATTGAGCAAGATATCGTAGATTATTATAAGTGCATCTCCACCGTGTCTGCAAATATTAACGATTGTGCAGATGTAGGGCATCGGATTTATAACTATCTAGTTTCTAGGTGGTTAATTAAAAATATAGCAACTAAAACATTGCGAATAATCCCGGATAAAGTATTAAGTTATTTAGTTTTTGATGCTTTGCCTGTTTATGTAAACGAAAGAAAGTGGTCTGAACTTTCTTACCTGAGCTCGGAATATACTATCACGTACGATTTTTCACTGCAGTCACTTGCTAGTAAGCAGACTAAGTCACCTACATGTTCTTATGTGGGATTCGCACCAGATTTTACGAGTAATTCATTATTGGCATATCTCAAAAATGGAGAAGCTTCCATTTCTTCAGCAAAGAGTTTATTCGGTGGCAGCACTTATTTAGGAAATGAGGCTAATTCAGAAAATCTAAGAAGCAAAGGATCAAAAGCAAGTGTTTTACACCTATATACCCACGGCGTATCAAGTGATAGTAGCTACGATGCTAGCTACATTTATCTACAGGATAGAAAGATGTACGTAGACGAGATATTGACGCTTCCACTTCAGACAAAGTTGTGTTTACTCACAGCATGCGAGGTAGGATTGGGCAAAGATTACTCAGGAGAAGGAGTTACAGGGGTGGCGTGGGCATTTCGCGGAGCAGGAGCCAGTAATGTGGTCCAAAGTATGTGGAAGCTCAATGAAAATACTTCTGCTATCTTATTAAAGTCATTCTTCGGAAACCTAGAAGATGGAATGCCAAGTGATGAAGCACTTAGCAAAGCCAAGCAAGATTACCTGAATAATCCGGAAATATCTACTCGGCTAAAGTATCCCTACTACTGGGCAGGTATGAGCCATTATGGAAGTGGAACTGTCATAAAAGCAAAAAGCTATGCACTGTGGTACAGCCTTGCTGCTGGTCTAGTTCTTTTAGCTTCTTTTGTGTTCTTATATCTTAAAAAAGAGACGTCTGCCAATTAGTGTCTAGGCGGCCCCTTTCGCCCCTGGGGCCTCTGTGCAAGCAGTTCTTTGTACTTGGCGAATTGTGTGACAGTTAGAATCTTGCGTATTTCAATTGTTTTAGCATCCATTGTAGATTTCATCGCATCTCTTCCTCCGCTTCTAGCTGC
>CAWVTM010000113.1:0-5779 GCA_963933305.1 uncultured bacterium | reverse complement strand
ACCACTACTTCTCCATTATCTGTAGCCGCAGGTGCTATAATCCCACCCGGACACATACAAAAAGAGAATGCTCCTTTTCCCTTTACCTGAGTGACTAAACTATATGCAGCAGGAGGTAACATGCTAGCATTCTGCTCATTATGGTATTGTATGGTATTGATAAGTTTTTGCGGATGTTCTATCCTGAAACCCATCGCAAACGGCTTAGCTTCCAATGCTATTTTCTTCTCGTGAAGTAAGTAGTATATATCTCTAGCACTGTGCCCTGTGGCTAAAATCACTTGATTGCATGATTCCCAAATCCCATTAATTGATAATTCAGTAATCGTATCTCCTTCGTACTTTAGATCAGTAAGCTTAGCTCCAAAATGCACTTCTCCACCTTTTTCAATGATAGTGTCTCGTAGTTTCTCTATTATCTGAGGTAGCTTATTCGTGCCAATATGTGGATGAGCTTCATACAGAATATTTTCATCTGCCCCGTGAAGCACAAAGCACTCGAGTATTTCTTGAATTTTACCCCGCTTCATTGAGCGAGTATATAATTTACCGTCTGAAAATGTACCCGCTCCTCCTTCGCCATAGCAATAGTTAGATTCAGCATTCATTTCACCTGCTCTATTGAGCTTGGCTACGTCTCGACGTCTTTGCTTTACAGCTTGTCCTCGCTCTATAACTATTGGTCTAAGTCCCATCTGAAGGCACTGCAATGCTGCAAATATTCCCGCTGGACCAAAACCAATTATGTGAACTGTTTCTTCTTTTTTAATTGGTAAAAAACTAGGTGCTTTCAACTTGTCTGGAAAGTCACTATTCGTAAATACCTCTAGTCTCAAGTTATATTTAATGTTTGACTTTCGAGCGTCTAGGGACTTCTTAAGCATCACTATAACGTTTATTTTACCGCTGACTCTCCCCACCCTAGTTTTTAACCAAGACTGTAAATCATCTCTATTTTGATGATACTCTATTACAGGAATACTTATTTCTACTATATCTCTAGCCACTTTACTTTTCCAAGAAATGTCCACAAAGATTTTATAAATCTTGAATATAACCCACCTTTGTTCTCAACAAGATGGTAAAAACAACAACTGAACTGAAAGAATACGTAGCACAAACACGTAGAGATATAGTGAGAATGGTGCACGGAGTGCAATCTGGCCATCCGGGAGGATCTCTCGGCTGTACGGAATTTTTCACTGTTTTATACCAAAACGTACTGCGACACAAGCCCACTAATTTTAATATGGACGCAAAGGATGAAGATGTCTTTATATTATCAAATGGACATATTTCTCCTGTGTACTATAGCGCATTGGCACACAGTGGTTATTTTCCAGTTGCAGAATTAGCTACTTTTCGAAAACTTAATACTCGTCTGCAGGGTCACCCGACTACCCACGAAGGTTTACCTGGCATACGTATAGCTTCAGGATCGCTGGGTCAAGGTCTATCAGTAGCTTGCGGTATAGCTCAGGCTAAAAAATTAAATAAAGACGATAAGCTAGTCTATGTTCTAATGGGTGATGGCGAGCTTCAGGAGGGTCAGATATGGGAAGCGTTAATGTATGCTTCACATAATAAAATAGACAATCTTATAGCTACAGTAGATGTAAATGGTCGTCAAATAGACGGTGATACAAAAGATATTATGGGCTTCACTGAGCTTAAATCAAAGTTCGAAGCATTCAATTGGACTGTGATATCCATGGACGGTAATAATCTAGAAGATGTGCAGGATACTCTAAGTAAAGCAGGAGTGCTGAGTGGCAATGGAAAGCCAATCTGTATATTAATGAACACAGAAATGGGTAACGGTGTAGATTTTATGATGGGAAGTCATAAATGGCATGGTGTACCTCCTAATGACGAGCAATTAGCAGATGCACTAGCTCAAAACCCATCCAAAATAGGAGATTACTAATTTAGGTAGCACGGTTTTTGAACTACATTCTGTTGATGATGGCAAGATATAAACAAATATGGGCAATTCTCCTGCTATTTTTAGCGGCGAATGCATATGCACAACAGCCGAAAACACGGATTCTTTTCGTACTCGATGGCAGCGGTAGTATGTACGCCAAAATGGGCGAAGACAATCGTATTACCGTAGCAAAGCGACTACTCACAAGAATGGTAGATAGTCTCCAGTATCAGGAGGAATTAGAACTAGCCCTAAGAGTATATGGGCATCAAAGTCAAAAAACTGAACGAAACTGTAAAGATACAAAACTCGAAGTACCTTTCTCCAAAGGAAATCACCAAGCCATAAAGGATAATATACGAGACCTGCGTCCAAAAGGAACTACTCTAATAGCCTATTCCCTGCAAGAAGCAGCATATGATTTTCCGAAGACACCAGGTGTGCGAAATATTATTATCCTCATCACTGACGGTTTAGAAGAATGTGATGGTGATCCATGTGCCGTATCACTAGCTCTTCAGAAACAAGGAGTTGTACTTAGACCATTTGTCATAGGATTAGGTCTTAGTGCTGAGTTCAAAACCCAATTTGAATGCGTAGGACGCTACTTTGAAGCTGAAACAGAACAGGACTTCAAAGAAGTCCTAAACGTAGTAATTAGTCAAGCAATTAATAATACTTCTGCCCAAGTCAACCTCCTAGATAAATATGGAAAACCTACAGAAACAGATGTAAATATGACCTTCACTAATAGTAAAACTGGCAAAATTCTGAATAACTACGTACATACACTTAACTATAGAGACAATCCAGATACGATATACATAGATCCAAGTTACCTGTATGACGTTAAGGTTCATACTATTCCTCCAAGTACGCAGAAAAATATCACGCTGACCGCTGGAAAGCATAATACGATAGCTTTAGACGCTCCACAAGGATACCTTAGTTTGAAAATAGATGGGATAACTAATTATAAGAACTTACAGGCACTCATAATAGATCAGAAAAGCAATGAAATACTAAACGTACAAGACTTTAACGATCAACAAAAATATATAACTGGAACGTATAAAATAGAGCTGCTCACACTTCCACGGATCACACAAGAAAGTGTAACTATATCACAAAATAAAACAACTACCCTGCAAGTACAGCAGCCAGGAAAGCTAAATATAGTAACTCGTAACAGCTACGAAATAGCTGTATTTAGAAACTACAAAGGAGAAATGGAGCTCGTAAAAACCTTGAGTTTAATTCCGAATTCTAACATTACAGTACTTCAACCTGGCGATTATTACCTTATATATAGGGCCACTAATACAAAAGAGACCTTCAGTACTAAAAATATGCCTTTCACCATAAAATCAGGTGAGATGAAACACATTAATTTGAAATAACCAACCACACAATTATATAAACCGAAATGGAAAAAAAAGATACACGATCAGGATTTGGCGACGGTCTATACGAGCTTGGACTAAAAAATAAAAACGTAGTAGGACTCTGTGCAGATCTCACTGGTTCACTTAAAATGAATAAGTTCCAAGATGAGTTTCCTGATAGATTTTTCCAAATGGGAATAGCAGAAGCAAATATGATCAGTATGGCTGCTGGACTGGCTACCGCAGGTAAAATACCTTTCACAGGTACGTTTGCTAATTTTTCTACAGGTAGAGTATATGATCAGATACGTCAGTCCGTAGCTTATTCTGACAAGAATGTAAAAATCTGTGCATCTCACGCTGGTCTTACACTAGGAGAAGATGGTGCTACGCATCAAATATTAGAAGATATTGGACTAATGAAGATGCTCCCAGGCATGACGGTAATCAATCCGTGTGATTATAACCAAACCAAAGCAGCTACTATAGCTATCGCAGATCATGTAGGACCTGTATATCTTCGTTTTGGCAGACCAAAATGGCCTATTTTCACAGAAGAAGGGAAATTCGAAATAGGAAAAGCACTACACATGCGAAAAGGCACAGATGTTACAATCTTTGCCACAGGGCATCTCGTATGGAATTCACTAGAAGCTGCTAAAGCACTGGCAGAAGAAGGTATCTCTGCTGAGGTTATCAATATACATACTATCAAACCACTTGATAATAAAGCAATACTAGACGCAGTAGCTGACACTAAGTGCGTTGTAACTGCTGAAGAGCACCAAATGAATGGTGGTCTAGGAGATAGTATCTGCCAATTACTTGCTCGCCACACGCCACTACCTGTAGAGATGGTAGCTGTAAATGACAGTTTTGGTGAGAGTGGCACTCCTATGGAGCTTCTAGAGAAGTATGGACTAGGTATAAAAGATGTAATAGCCGCTGCTAAGCGTGCAGTTGCTAGAAAGTAATATACCTTGAATATCCTATTCGTTTATAATAAAAAAGCAGGTAAAAAATTTGAACCTTCTATAGTAAACGAAATTACTGCACTAATACCAAAGACTATTCGCTTCTCTTTTGTAGATATTAGAGAGATGGACACGTATGATGTTACGATTTTCGATACTCTAGTAGCTATAGGTGGCGACGGTACGGTTAATACTGTTGCCAAAATCGCCTCCAAAAACAATAAAACTCTGGGCTTAATTCCAAAGGGTTCTGGTGATGGTTTGGCACGATTTCTAACTATTCCTAGGGATACAAAGATGGCAGTACGCGCCCTGCTTAATGGTAAAACTATAGCTATAGATACCGCTAGAGTAGATGATGTTTTCTTTATTAATGTAGCCGGTGCAGGTTTTGAAGCAGAAGTCGCTCATAAGTTTGGTGCTGAGGGAGTAAGAGGTCTCAAAGGATACGCTAAAACCATCTTAGAATCTTTCAGTGGTCGTGAAGAGAAGAAAGTCACACTCACTTTAGATGGCAAAAAAACTACGCTACCCTTCTTTAGTCTCAGCATAGCAAACGGAGCTCAGTGGGGCAATAACTTTGAGATAGCAAGTAATGCTGATATACAAGACGGGTTATTAGACGTAGCTATAATGAGAAAACCAAAATGGCATCAAATACTGGGACTTGTTTCATTCTTAAAAAGTAAAAAACAAGTGAATAATGCATTATTCACTTACTACAAAGCCTCAGAGATCAATGTCAAACGAAGTGGAAAACTATGGCATATAGATGGGGAACCTATAATCTTGAAAAATAAGAAACGAGTAGTAATATATCAAAAAAACCTTAGAACAATAGTACCGAAATGACCAAAAAGAAAATGGAAAAACTGGACTTGTCTAACTTTTTTACAAGTCAAAATGATGATACTGGTTTTAAGGTATTATCAGATGATGATGGTAAATCTAAAGAAGAAGAAGATACTTCAAACCTGCCAGCAAATGCTCAAAAGCTAAGTGTACGAAAAGAAAAAAAAGGGCGTGGTGGAAAGACCGTTACAGTAGTAGAAGGATATAAAGGGAATCCGCAAACACTAGAAACGCTATGCAAAAGAGTAAAACAACAGTGCGGTGTAGGAGGATCTGTAGATCGTAAGACTTTCATCATACAAGGTGATAAAGCAGATCAAGTAGTGAAAATTCTCATTAAAGAAGGATACCACGCTAAAAAAACGACAATGTAAAAAGGTAGTGGAAAAGTACTTTTATTAGTACTACGCTTAATGTCAAAATGACACTGAGTTTTCGATAAGTAACTAGCAAACAAATAATTAGCCTCTTATAGTACTTTTAACTACTAGCATGCCGTTATCTTAAATGGATATAAATCAGAGTTAAATAGTTCTAAATGAACACGTTATGATTAGATAAAATAACGTAGCTAAGCTACATTTGCAGTCTATTAGAAAAATGAAGTCACATCCAATTACTGACCGTGTTTTTGATTTAGC
>CAWVTM010000112.1:0-5816 GCA_963933305.1 uncultured bacterium | reverse complement strand
TACTTATTTTAATACCGTACTGCAAAACAAAATAGGTATGACGGGAGATTGGCAATGGAGCGAGGAACTATACTTATATTTAAGCAACGCTAGATCCGTAGCACGTTTCGGTATTTTGATGCAGAATAATGAAGTTTGGAACGGCACTCGCTTACTTAATAAAGAATACGTGGATGCCTCTATCGCTACTTCACAACAGATTAATAAAGCCTACGGATACCTATGATGGCCGAGTGGTAGTGACTCTTACTACGTTCCTCAATCACAAATAGAGTTACCAGGAATGTTTCTTCCTGATGCACCTGCAGATGTATATTCTGCAATGGGTAAAAATGGCCAGTATATAAGTATCTCACCTTCCAATGGCTTAGTCATTATACGCATGAGAGACAGTCCCGATCAATCATTGGTTCCGCTACTCTACCTCAATAGTATCTGGAAAATGATGGAAGATCTTTGATTCCGTCCTCACGCATAAAACGCTGTCCAAACTTACATTACGCATTCTAGTCCTATTTCAGTTTGGCTATCCGTAACCGGATAATGAAAAAGCTTCTTCGGCATTGAAGAGGAATTCGCTATTGTTTCTGCAACAAGTATCGAGGATAACAGGCCAGATGTCAAAAATGAAGACGGACATATATATATATATGACAGAGCAGTAACGTTACGTTCAGTTGAAGTTTTCTACGTGGGAATAGGTTCTGGGTTTATTAGTAGTGCTGAAATTGGCCCAAAGGGAAATTATTCTCTTATAGGGAATTACATAATTATCATTATAGGTCTTAATATCCTTTTTAATTTAAGATGATTGGAGACCCTATTTGCTTGATTCATTTTACGATTAAATCTATTTTACACCTGAACTTACCTAAACATACCCTGAAAGGGGTATGTTTTATAAATGTATCAGACGACATATTTGCTCTATGAACAAAAAACCAATACTATTATTACTTCTAGTGCTTGCAGGTGCTAGTTTACTATCATCTTGTACTTCTACAGGTAGATTTCGCATCACATCGTCTGACTACCAAGAAATCAATAAAGGGTCAATACAACAAGTAAATAAACTTGCTGACTATGAAGTGGCTACCGAAAAGATAAAAGGAACGTACGAAGACAAAACAGGATATAATACCAGCACATCTCGCCAGTCTATAGAAAACGCAAAGCAATTTGCAATAGCCGCTGCTATAGATAACGCTAAATGCGACTTCTTGGTCAATCCACTTTTTGACATAGAAGTAGCAGGTTCATTTATAAAGGTATCGGTAGACGGATATCCAGCTAACTACACAGAGTTCAAAACAGTAGAAACTGTAATAGTACCAAAGGTGGAGGATGATACTAGAAACTACAATCCTCTGCAAGACTTATACAATCCTAAAAAATAGCTGCAATCTAATATGAAAGTATTTACCTATTTACTTCTAGCATTTGGAGCTATACTTTTTAGTTCTTGTGCTACTACTACAGGACAATTTAAAATAAAAGAGGCTGACCAACTACCGATTAATAGAGGCGTAATTAATCAGGTAAATAAAACTGCCGAGTACAGAGTAGACTCCGTCAAAATACAAGGAACATATATCGGAGATTATGAGCGAAAACTAGTGTCACGGAGCATACAGCTAGCCAAAGAACTTGCTGTAGGTGATGCTGTGAGTAAAGCTAAATGCGACTTTTTAATAGGGCCTGCCTACGATGTCGATGTGAATGGAAAATCTATTACAGCTAAGGTGATAGGATACCCAGCACACTATACCGATTTTAAGACACAAACTGAGCAAGACAGCGTACAGCTGGTCATTAATAAACAGGTAATAGTGCCCACTAGCAACCAAGCTCCTGATACAGATAATACCAAAACGAATAAAGAGAAAAAACGACGTAGACTACTCAAAATTGGTGCGGTAACCTACCTATCTATTGCGGCTATTGTAGGAATTACTTTGTCAGTTTCTGAAGAGTAATTTGCACTATGAAGCAATTCAAAGTAAACAAAAAAAAGGAGCTTAGGCTCCTTTTTTTATTAATAAAATCACCGTATAAGGGGATGTTATAAGTGCAAGACACACTGCATATTTGCATATGAATGATAGTATTAATAACTTGATTAAAAATAATTTTAAACTCTTAGTTGCCGTTTTAGTATTGACCTTTGTAATAAGTGGCTGCGAAAAAGAAGAAGACTTCAATTCAGGTAATAACAGTGATAATACTTCCTCTGGTTGGGCAGATAATTATTGGAAAAAAAATGGGGAAGAAGTTTATATAGATTTAACCGCTACAATTCCAAAATTTTGTAGCAATGGGAATCCAGTAGCTGGAACCTACTCAAGCTTAAGATGGGAGAGTTCTAGTATTGCTTTTTTTACGCTATATAATGCTGGAGATGAGGTAGACTTCAGGATTAAAAAAAATGGGAATAGTTTGATTTTAGCTCCGTGGGACGCCCGAGCTCAACAGACACATAATCCCTCCACATACACCCTTTCTAATACTTTCCCTTGTAATGGAGGAGGTTCTGCAACCAGTGGCAAAATTGCGTTTTATACCAGAAAAGATAACGGTTGTAGCTCTATCAGTATCACCGTGGACGGGAGCATTACCCAAAACTTGCAATTTTACCATTCGAATGGCATTACTGACTGCAAGCAAGGAGAAGTATTTAGCTTACCTGCCGGAAACCACAGTTTTACAGCTGCCTGCAACTCAAAAACATGGAGTGGAAACTTCAGAATAACATCTGGTGGATGTATACTATTTGACTTACGTTAACCGAAACTTCCCCAGTTTATTCAGAGACTAAAATTAGGAGACTACCCTCCGTATCGCAGTAATTAAAAGGATTTAGCCTTTAGAGGATTAAATAGGCAACAAGGCAAAAACTTAGGAATAATGATAGTACTACTCATACGATTAAGCATCACAAGTATATATAATACACTCACGTACGCCACCAATATAGGTGTATACTCACACTTCGCTGCATTGGCATGGATGTAAGTATACCTTCCCAATCAAAACAAGGAGTGTGAGCTTATTTTTTTGTTTTAATATCCCCTTATAAGGGGATATTATCTACGCCTTTAGTTGCGTTTTTTTGAAGCATTCAAACATTTATATGCACACTTGCTATCAAAACAAATGCTTGACACCTATATTAGCCTCGCCCAAATATATATATATGAACAAGAAAAAATCAACTAAAACAATACTCCTAATACTAATCTTCACCACTACTGCTTGTAGTCAAAAGGCTAATGATAACAACGAATCAAACCAACAAGAAAACCTTGAGAACCCATATACGTCACAGCTCGTAAATGCTATACTAAATAGTGATACCACGGCAATAAAAGGTAAAGAAACATTACTAGCAAACCTTTTGGACCTTTCTGATAAAGAGCTACGCATAAAATATAATAAAAATGTGATAGGAGCAGGCACTCCATACAATACACTATCATGCAGCGTCGCAGAACAGTTATTTACTGATAAATACAACTCCTTACCTCAGCCAACACTAAAAATTAGCTATGATGCACTAAACACTATTATTGACTATAGCCAGATTATGAATGAGCCAAAAAATATAGGCTTTGCAGTATACCCTGTAGTAAATGAAGGCAAAAGAAGTTTTGTGGTATTCAAAGCAGAAACGCAAGAAGTAGAAACCTGCAACGACACTATTATCCCTATACCTAATCAATCTGAGGTAATTCAATATGCATTACTCAACCAATCAGCTCAAGGATATACAACTATATCTGAACAAGACTTCTATAAACTAAAAGTAGACTACCAGACCAGTACAAGTTATGATGGGCAGCCTATAGATAACTTTTATCATCCAGGAGGTATTTTCTATAATGGCGATCAACTCAAAGAGTTTTATGAAGACAATAATGCAGACTCACGATTAGATATTGAGTTCGCAAATGTATCTGTTTCAAAGCAGGGTGCGGACGTTTCAAATCCACAAGCATTTATGCAGCTACATTCTGCTATCCTCATACTTCATCAAGGAGAAAATGGTAGAATTCTTCAAAATGGACCTATTATTCCAGGAGAATTCCAAAATCGAGCTATTGACTTTGGGCATATGTGCCCACCTGACTGCAAATAAATGCTTACAGACTTTTTTAATATCCCGCTGTGCTTTCTGAGCGGCACTATTCTAATCAGTATAGCCTATATGGGCAAGCTACAAAGGATAGAACTTACTGTAGTAGGAGTATTATTATTTGTCCTACTATTTGAATTTTTTGCTTATCAATATTCTCACATTTATGGAGAAAGTAATCTATGGATATATACTATCTCCATGTCAATGGTACAGTTTAGCACACTTATCATCTACCTAAGATTTGTACCTCATCATCTCAAAAAGATTCTCGTTCTCGGTATTGCAATATTCTTAATTCTGGCTGTAAGCAATTATATATCTTGGCAAGGTCCCGCTCAGCTAAATACGTTTACACTTTTACCTATGGGTATTTTAATCGCTATAATATCCTATGTTATTATACGAAAACAAGTGCTCTCTGCTGACATCAGATCTGCACCTCTCCTTGGATTTTTTGTAGGAAACCTTACCTACTACACACTATCTATAGTGGTACTTTCTGCTATACCTATCCTCATAAACCTAGACATGAACCAAGCCCTTAACTTTAAACATTTAAACGATGCTTCTTACTCACTATGGAGCATCTGCATAGCCACTGGAATAGTATGGACGAAACGATAAATCATATCACATTCATAGTATCCATGTCTTCTCTAGTAGTGGCATTTTTACTTTTTGTTATCCTTGACTTAGTACTCATATACCGAGGCAATAAAAAATTGCACGAAGAAAAACTAAAGATGGAAAGACAGCTCTTTACACAACAGGTAGAACAAGAAGAAAACAAAAACCTGCAAGCCATCCTGGACGCATTAGAAGACGAACGAGAGCGGATAGCCCAAGACTTACACGACCGGGTGGGTGCAGGCATTAGTACTGCTAAGCTCTACTTTGAAGGTATAAAAGAAATCTTAAGTGAAGGAAATAATAACCTAGAGAACAACTTTATAAAGGTAGACGAACTGCTGACTAACTCTATAGACGAGGTACGAAAAGTATCCCGTAACATTACCTCTGGTGTGCTCGCAGACTTTGGGCTAGTACCCGCACTCCAAGATCTGAAAGAAACCATGCAAAGCTCCGGTCAGCTCACCTTTAATCTGGATATACAAAACCTAAATCACCGGTTTGACAAAAAAATAGAAATAAATGTATACCGCATTATACAAGAGTTAATTACGAACTCTATCAAACATGCTAACTGTTCCTCCATAACCTTAATTTTTTTCCACTCTAGTGATATTTTAACCTTATCATATGCTGACGATGGGGAAGGTTTTAAACCGCAAAAAACAACATCGGGACTAGGCCAAAAAAACATTCTCGCACGATTAGACTCGCTAGGCGGTGACATAAATAACACGAGTAAACCTACTAAAGGTGCTTCTTATCTGCTGAATGTACCCACTAAAATTACCCCATTGGGGGATACCATATAATTGAAGAGAGACACAACTTTGTATTACCAATGAACCAAATGGACAAACTAGATATTGCCATAGTAGATGACCACCAGCTTTTTGCAGATGCAATAAAAAATGTACTCCCTATCTATGGTACTATTAAGAGCATTGTAACTTTCAATACTGGCAAGCAACTTTACACTCACTTAGAAACAAATAACCTAGATTTAATCCTGCTAGATCTCGGTATCAGAGATGGTGATAACGGCTTTGAA
>CAWVTM010000111.1:0-6034 GCA_963933305.1 uncultured bacterium | reverse complement strand
AGATTGATTCAGATTACTTCATTCCACTATTTGGGCTAAGCCCAAAACTAGGTCCAATAAAAGAATGGGGACTAGACTTAGGTAAAGAAGCCATAGTAGTAAATACAATGGATTACCAAACCAATGTACCTGGTATATTTGCTATAGGTGATATCAATCAGTACGAAGGAAAGTTAAAGCTCATACTTTGCGGTTTTCACGAGGCTACAATGGCAATACAAAGCTGCTACAAACGTATATTCCCTGATAAGAAATTAGTATTGAAATATACTACTGTGATGGGAGCTCCGGGAAGTTAATTTGTTCATCCTTCGATACAATTTGGTTCATTTCTCGGTACAATTCGCTTTCAGCGAACCACTCGAAATGACAAAATTACTCAGGATGACAAATTCACTAGCGACCATTTGTCTTATGTCTAGTTTCTTGTCATTCTGAGTGTTATTTGACGATAGGAAAATAATATACCGAAGAATAAACTTATCATGAAAATATACCACAATAATCGATGCTCTAAGAGCAGACAATGTCTAGCCTTGATTCCACAATATGGAGTTGAGATAATAGACTATATCAATAATCCACTGACCAAAGCAGAGCTAAGTGCTCTGATAAAGAAAATCGGGATTACTCCAATGCAGCTTATTCGCAAAGGAGAACCTGTTTGGAAAGAAAACTATAAAGGTCTAGAGCTTTCTGACTCTCAAATCATAGATGCTATGGAAGCCAATCCTAAACTTATAGAACGTCCAATAGTAGAGACTGAGGATAAGGCTATGGTTTGTCGACCTCCTGAGTTGGTGCTGGAGATGATTAGGTAAGTTTAGAATTAGTTGAACCTTCAGCTATTGACGCATTTGTGCGAGAGTTAAATACTTTGTCCCATAGACAAATGTGAACCTCAGTTCTGAAAGGAACAGCTAATACTAACTAGGATCCAAACCCTACTTCCTTATCTCCGCCTGGTGCAGATAAGGAATCTCTTTGGTATTTCGTTTAATATTTTTAGTTCACCCTTCGATAGAGCCTGTATTGAGTAAAATCGAAATGCTCAGGATGACTAAAAAGCAAGCAATCAACTAATCCCTAAACCATCTTCCTAATCTCCACTTGATGTGGATACGTTATCTCTTTGTTATTATCATCAAGAGCTTTTTTAATAGCTTCGTTTGCTTGGTAATAGACATCCCAATAATGCTCCGAAAGAGCCGTTGGTCTTACTACTAAATCAACTGAGCTATCTCCAAAACCTACTACACCTACAAATAAAAATACTGAAACTTCTCCTTCTTGTCCAATACGCAACTTACTAAACCATCGATTTATCAGCACTATCAGCCTTCTACCAATGTGACTTTAGCTACTATTCCCCCAGAAGATAGGTGTTATCAAGCCTTATAAAATAGTCTACCTAGCAGTTTAGCTTTTCCTATACACTTATACATGGTGCTATATTTTCCCGACTTCCACCACTCGATTGTAATAAAAAAACAAATAAAAGACTAACCTAAAACCTAAGTTTACAAATAGCGAATTATCTTCGCGATTAGCTTTCATAATGAAGATATCATACAACTGGTTAAAACGATTCATAAACTTAGAATTACCTTTAGAAGAAATATGTGAAAAACTCACTATGAGTGGGTTAGAGGTAGAGCATGTCGTAAAAACCGAATCAATAAAAGGTGGACTAAAAAATCTAGTAGTAGGGCACGTACTTACCATAGAAAAACATCCAGACGCAGATAAACTGAATAAAACTACCGTAGACATAGGAAATGGTACCGTACTCAATATAGTATGTGGAGCTCCTAATGTAGATGCTGGACAAAAAGTAGTGGTAGCTCCCGTAGGTACTGTACTTTACTCTGATACAGGAAGTTTTGTAATTAAAAAAGCCAAGATCAGAGGAGAAGCATCTGAAGGGATGATATGCGGGGAAGATGAAATAGGACTTGGCTCTGATACGTCTGGCATACTGGTGCTAGAGAGTAACCTTACTCCTGGGACGCCACTCACAGAACTATATACGATAGATACTGATCATCAATTAGAGATAGCCATCATACCCAATAGAGGTGACGCTATATCCCATATGGGAGTAGCTCGTGAGCTACAAGCACTAACTGGCGAAAAATACAGAAAGCCAGGTATAGAGCGGATAGACGATCGCGGACAAATGCGAATAGATGTAAGCATAGAAAACGCCAAGGCTACACCAAGATACAGTGGTATAACAATCACAGGTGTAGAAGTAAAAGAATCTTCAGAATGGCTTAAGAAGAGACTGAAATCTATCGATTTAAAACCCATAAATAATATCGTAGATATTACTAACTTCATACAACATGAAATCGGCCAGCCGCTGCATGTTTTTGATTACAGCAGAATATCTGGACGTAAGATAGTTGCCAGATATGCTAGACCAGGCGAAAAACTGACTACTTTGGATGAAGAGGTACGTGAGCTTACAGCGAATCATCTAATCATAGCAGATGCCGACAAACCGCTAGCACTGGCGGGGGTTTTAGGTGGACTAGACTCCGGTGTATCAGACTCTACCAGTACTGTTTTCATAGAGAGTGCCTACTTCAATCCTTCAGCGGTACGCAAGACCGCCAAAAGTTTTGGACTAAATACAGACTCTAGCTATAGGTTTGAAAGAGGAACAGATCCAGAAATGGTAAACTTTGCTCTTATAAGGGCAGTAAATCTAATACTTGAAGAAGCTGGCGGAGAAGTAGCCTCCGAAATAGTAGACATCTATCCTGAGATTATAGAACCTCTAGAGATTGAAATAAAGCTTGATGATCTCGATACATTTGTAGGACATAACATCCCAGAAGATGACTCTCTCCGTATCCTGCAGAGTTTAGAGATAAAAATCAAGAGGAATAATAACCGCAACTTATTTTTAGAAGTACCTCGCTATAGACCAGACGTAGAAAGACCCGTAGACATCTATGAGGAAATACTGCGTGTATACGGTTTTGACAGTATACCTATACCACAGAAAGTAAACTACGTGCCATCTGTGATAGCAAAAGATACTCCACATAAAATTAAGACTAAGGTGAGTAACTATCTCAGCAGTACAGGCTTCAATGAAATAATGAACAACTCGCTGATAGCTAGTAAACTGTATAGTGAAGAACAATTAACCGAAGCTGTATATATGCTCAACCCACTGAGCCAAGATATGAATGTGATGCGAATGGAACTCGTAAACTCAACACTCAGCTCTGTAGCGTATAATGTAAATAGAAAAAATACAGACCTGAAATTTTATGAATTTGGAAAAACCTACTTTAAAAGAGAGGGTAAATACGTAGAGTTAGAAGCACTACAGCTCACCTTTACAGGGAATAGAGATCCAGAACACTGGAGCACTAAGAGTAAGAAAGCTACTCAAGATGAACTGATAGCCGTAGCTGCCAATATATTCAAAAAGCTAAATATAGCTCCTAAACAACTGGATAAGCTAGTCACAGTAGATACTATCACTAAGCAGCAGATGAAAGCTCATGGACTAAAGCAAGAAGCCGTGACTCTGCACATAGACTGGGATGCTTGTCTAAAACTAGCTAATAGTAACATCCAGTTAAAGGAAATTCCTGTATTCCCAATAGTACGAAGAGATCTGTCTCTAGTGCTAAATAAGGCCGTAAGTTATAAAGAAGTAGAAAAAATAGCCAAGCAGACACTACAGCAAGTACTTACAGACATCCTTTTATTTGATGTGTATGAAGGGAAACCTCTAGCAGATGACCAAAAATCTTTTGCAGTGGCGTTCTTTTTATACAACCCAAAGAAGACTATGGAGGACAAAGAAATAGATGCATTAATGATTAAATTAATAGCCAACTTTGAAACAGGTCTAAAGGCTATCATCAGAAAATAATGGAATTATTTGCTCGATTAGAAAATATAGAGTTTCATATAAAGCAACTTAAAAGCAAGTGTGTATCCCTAGAAAATGCCAATGAGCAACTACTGCAAGAAAATAAAAGCCTCAGACAAGAACTAGAAATTAAGACGCAAGCCTTACTAAATACTGAAGAAACAAATAAAATTAGTAAACTTGCAGAGAGTGCTGGTTCATCTACAGATTCTTCTGCGTTTAAAATCCAAATAGACCAGTTAATACAGGAGATAGAACAATGCTTGATATTAATAAAACAATAAACTAAAACAACTAACCAGACTAAAATGTCTGAACAAGAGATATCCATAAAAGTAAATATATGTGATCGGTTTTATCCGCTACGCATCAAAACCTCTGAAGAAGGAGGCGTGCGTGGAGCAGCTAAAACAATAAATGAAAGAGCAAAATTCTATATCGATAACTTCTCGGTACAGGATAAGCAAGACGCTCTTTCTATGGTAGCCTTAGAATTCGTCTCTGACAAGAAAGAAGACAAAATGCATGGCTTAGATATAGAAAACATAAACACTAAACTTAAAGAACTAGAGCAATTGCTCGATATTTAATAAGAGCATAGGTATTCACTTCTTCCTACATTTAGTCATTTTTAAATACTAAAAAATAAAAATAAAAAGATGATTGAAGCAATAATAGCCGTAGTCTCGCTTGCCATCGGCGGGGGATTAGCCTGGGTCCTAGCATCCAAAAATACAAGCACTAAAGCAATAGAGATAGAAGCAAAAGCAGAATCTATACTAGCCACTGCCCAGTCAAAGTCTGACTCGCTGCTCGGTAATGCTAAGTCTAAAGCAGATGCATACAAGAGAGAGCGTGAACTTGAAGCAAAAGAAAAATTTCACAAGCTTAAAAATGATCACAACCAGTCTACAAGAGATAAGGATAAAGAACTGGATGAACGTTTTAACGATATAAAAAGAAAAGAGCAAAGCCTAGATTCTAAACTATCTCATAATGCTCAAAAGGAAAAAGAATTGGATGAATTAAAGAAAAATCTAAGTAGCCAAGTAGATATAGTAAAGATCAAACAAGAAGAGCTAAAAGATCTAATTAGCTCTCAGATCTCTCAATTAGAGAAAATAGCGGGCTTGAGCAAAGAAGACGCTAAAACTCAAATGATAGAAGCAGTAGCTAAGGATGCACGTACAGAGGCCCTAAGCCAGCAAAAACTAATCATAGAAGAAGCAAAATTATCTGCTAATAAGGATGCTAAGCGTATGATTCTTCAAACTATACAACGTACAGCAGCTGAACAAGCCATTGAGAATTCTGTAACCGTTTTCAATATTGATAATGACGATATTAAAGGAAGAATCATCGGTAGAGAAGGCCGTAACATTAGAGCATTAGAAGCCGCTACTGGAATAGAAATAATAGTAGACGATACTCCTGAGGCCATTATACTTTCTGGTTTTGATCCGGTACGAAGAGAGATAGCTAGACTAGCGCTTCACAGACTGGTAGCAGATGGCAGAATACACCCGGCACGAATAGAAGAGATAGTAGAGAAAACCAAGAAAGACGTAGAGCAAGAAATAAACGAATACGGTGAAAAAACCGTAATTGATCTTGGTGTTAACGGACTTCACCCAGAGCTGATTCGTATGGTAGGTAGAATGAGATTTAGATCTTCTTACGGACAGAATCTACTGAAGCACAGTAGAGAGGTAGCTAATCTTTGTGCTACTATGGCTGCTGAGTTTGGACTAGATGCCAAGCGAGCTAAAAGAGCCGGACTACTGCATGATATAGGTAAAGTACCAGATAGCGATAGCGAAATGCCTCATGCTCTTTTAGGTATGAAGCTTTGTGAAAAGTATGGAGAACATCCAGAAGTGTGTAATGCCGTAGGAGCTCACCATGATGAGATAGAAATGACTAATCTATTTTCTCCTATCGTACAATCCTGTGACGCTATAAGTGGATCTAGACCAGGAGCACGCAGAGAAGATAGTGAGAACTATATCAAACGTCTGCAAGACCTTGAGAAGTTAGCACTTGGTTTTGAAGGTGTAGAGAAATCATTTGCCATACAAGCAGGAAGAGAGCTACGTGTAATAGTAGATAGCAACTCACTAGACGATAAGCAGG
>CAWVTM010000110.1:0-6036 GCA_963933305.1 uncultured bacterium | reverse complement strand
ACGGTAGCTTCATAGGTAGTCAGGAGACTTTACTAAAGCAATGGCATACAGATAATCAACCTACAGCCTGGGATGTACAGCGAAATGAAAAGATCTTTGGCTACCAAAAAAACAGAAATCCATTCGTAGATCATCCAGAGTTTATAGAGCGTATCAATAAAATAGCAGCTACGGACACTAAACCCGTAATCAAGGAAGCCGAAATAGCTCAATCAACTATTGAGTATGGTTTTGTGAGAAATAACGAGCGTAGAAACATCTACATCACTAATACAGGGAATACAAACTGGACAGGAGTCTCTGCAGCAACTACATCAGACAATAATCTTAAGATAGTTTCATCTGCTAATTCTGCATCAGCAGGAGAAGCTCTGCAGATAGTGGTAGACTTTTTAGGCTTGCCAGATGGAGACTATACAGATAATCTGACCTTAGATCTAAACAATGAAGCAGGGAAGACGATTACGATTCCAGTGAGTTTTTCTATAGGGACTGCCAGTGCAGCTGATATAGCTTCACAAGAGCTAAGTGTTTTCTATGATGGGGTAAATCAAAATGTAGTCTTGACTAAACTGCCTGCGGACGCTGTAGAAGTGCAAGTATGGAACTCTGCAGGGCAGCAAATCTTATTAAACGATATATCATCGGTGTTAACCGATATTCCATTTCACGGTCACAGTCAAGGTCTTTACTTCGTTGTAATAAAAACTAAAACAGATGCGTATACCGCTAAGTTTTTAGTTTATTAAACACAACAGATTAGTAAGATCATATGCGATTTTTTAAAGTAGTTTTAGCCTCAGCCCTTGGTTACATTGTAGCGGCTGTTTTATTTATTATACTCATTTTTATGTTGATAGCGGGCGTAATAGCCAGCTCTTCACCGGAGGTAGAAGTTCCTAGTAATGGCGTGCTTAACATGAAACTAAATTATCCACTTCAGGATAAAGTATCTAATAGTAGCCCCTTTGCAGTTCTAGCTACACTAGATCCCAATACTCAGTTACCAATTGGTCTTAATGAAATTCTTCTAACGATAGCGAGTGCTAAGACAGATGATAAAATAAAAGGGATAGTGTTAGACCTTACGGCATTTTCTTCTGGCTATGCAAAGCTTAGTGAGGTGCGAGCCAAACTAGAGGACTTCAAAACGAGTGGAAAGTTCGTGTATGCCTATGCCGACTACTATTATTTTCCTACGTACTACTTAGCCAGTGTAGCGGACAGTGTATTTGTAAATCCTGAAGGAGAAATGTCATTCACAGGTATGGTAGCTCAAGTATCCTTTTTTGCAGGAGCGTTAGAAAAACTAGGTGTAGAGATACAAGCAATAAGAGCAGGTAAATTTAAAGGAGCAGTAGAAGCATATACACGTAAGGACTTAAGTCCAGAGAATAGACTGCAGATAGAGACGTATATCAATTCTGTTTTTGACGAGACACTAAAAGCCATTTCTAGTTCTAGAGGTATTAGTATAGAGAAGCTAAAAGCGGATGCAGACGCATTAAAACTTCGCTCAGTAGCAGACTTCAAAGCCGCTGGATATATAGATGCTACCGTATATAGAGATCAGTTTTACAGTGCTATGAAAAAGCGTATGGGTGTAGACGATGAGACTAAAGTGCCACTTATCAGTGAGCAGAAATACGCACGTGCACTGACTCCTCAAGGCAGTGGGTCAGATCGTATAGCGGTGGTCTATGCTAGTGGAGACATAGTAGGAGGTAAAGGTGATGGTACACAGATAGCAGCAGACGATATGGCTGCTACACTTAAGAGAGTACGAAAAGACGAAAAGATAAAAGCAGTAGTATTCCGCATAGATAGCCGAGGTGGAAGCTCACTAGCCAGTGATATAATCTGGAGAGAAGCTAAGCTACTAGCAGCAGAGAAACCATTAATAGTGAGTATGAGTGACGTAGCTGCCAGTGGAGGATATTACATAGCTACTCCGGCTCGTAAGATTTTTGCAGAGCCTACTACTGTGACAGGTTCTATAGGAGTATTTGGTCTTATACCCAATGCACAGAAACTGCTTGAAGATAAAATGGGACTCTCCTTTGAGTATGTAGGTACTGGAAAGCACTCAGACATGGGTAGAATAGACAGACCCTTGAAAGCAGACGAGCGAGAATACATAGAAAGTGTAATAGATAAGATCTATGATACCTTCTTAAGCCGTGTGGCTGAAGGCAGGAAAATGACCAAAGAGGAAGTACACGAGATAGCTCAAGGAAGAGTATGGACTGGTGTGATGGCTCAGGAAGTAGGTTTAGTAGATATACTAGGTGGACTAGATGATGCTATAGCTTATGCAGCTGCTGAAGCTGAACTTACAGAGTTTAAGATTAGAGAATACCCTAAAGTACAAGATCCTATCAATCTAATAATGGATAAAATGCAAGGCAATATTAGTGCTCAGCATAGATTAGTAGAGCTGAGTAAAAACACCGGTTTTGAGCAGTACGTAAAGCAGCTAAATGACTTAGAGAGGTGGGGTACTTCGCATACTGTACAGGCTATCATGCCGTATAATATTACGGTTCAGAATTACTCATTGAGATAGATTTAACTGGACTTGACCTCGTAGCCTCCTGACGAATATTTTGCGTCTAGGTGAATAAGAGTATGAATCCGTGTTTGATAGCATAGTCTGACTTGTTAAGCATTTGTAATGCTGTTATTACTTAAGTAAAGCCTTGCTATTTTAAGTCTTTCGACCTTCGTTAGTTAAATCATTAAATTTTATCGAGAAGTCTGCCATTAAACCAAAAAAATCTGCCATTTTTGCAGTTAATTAATGGATTTACAACAAGTAAAACAACGATTTGGAATCATAGGAAACTCTTCAAAGCTCAACTATGCTTTGCAAACCGCCATGCGTGTCTCTCCTACAGAGCTTACCGTATACATACAGGGAGAGAGTGGAAGTGGTAAAGAATCATTCTCGAAAATAATACATCAACTTAGCCCGCGTAAGCACGGTCCTTTTATAGCGATCAATTGTGGTGCACTTCCAGAGGGAACGATTAACTCTGAGCTTTTTGGACATGACAAAGGATCTTTTACAGGTGCTTTAGATAATAGAAAAGGATATTTTGAAGCGGCTAATGGCGGTACTATTTTCTTAGACGAGATAGGGGAGCTACCTTTAGAGACACAGAGCAGACTTCTCCGTGTGCTAGAAAATGGAGAGTTTATTCGCGTAGGTAGTAGTAAGGTGCAGAAGACCGATGTACGTATCATTACCGCCACCAATAGAGATCTAATTGTCGAAGTAGATAGAAATAAGTTTAGAGAGGATCTGTACTATAGACTTTCTACATTGCCTATAGCAGTGCCTCCCCTGAGAGAGCGACCAGGAGATGTGGTCCTATTATTTCAGAAGTTTGCTTTTGATGCATCGGAGAGATACAGACAGGAGTCTTTTGAGCTTAGTTTAGATGCAGAGAAAATATTGATGAATTATCGCTGGCCGGGGAATATTCGCCAGTTAAAAAATATAGCAGAACAAATAGCAGTACTGGAACAAGACCCTAGAATAGACGCAGATACTATTCGCAAGTACTTGCCTGCCAGGGCAGAAAATAACCTGCCAGCACTTTTTAAGGAAGCTGGTAAAGAAAGTGACGTGTCAGAAAGAGATATCTTTTATAAGGTGCTCATAGACCTCAAAAAAGACGTTTCGGAACTCCGTAAGGTAGTGTTTGGGATGTTGGATACTAATGACTCAAATGAAGAGTCTACAGAACGTGGTAAGGCTAACTTCACGCGGATGCTGAGTAATGAGAGTAAAAGTAGCGAGTCTAATTACTCTTCTACACACAGTGAACATCAAGAGGAGGAAGATGATGATGTATATGAACACGTAGTGATAGAGGACAGGGATTCTGTAAGTGAGCACGAGGTACTCTCCCTAGAGGCTAAGGAAGAAGAACTCATACGCAAGGCTCTCCTGAAAAATAATGGTAGAAGAAAAAAAGCTGCTAAAGAACTGGGAATATCTGAGCGTACACTGTACCGAAAAATAAAGCAATATGAAATCGAAAGCTAACATCGTACTATTCGCTGTATTAGTAGGAGCATTTTCTGTACTGTCTTCTTGCGGTTTTTATTCATTTAGCGGTACGAGTATACCTATTGAAGTGAAGACGTTTTCAGTGGCATTCTTCGAAAACAATGCGTCTATAAACTCTCCATTGCTTAGCCAGACACTTACTGAGGGACTAAAACAGAAGTTTATTTCAGAGACTAATATGAGTATCACAGAGAAGGAAGGAGACTTTGAGTTTAGTGGAGAAATTACTGATTTTACAGTAAGTCCAGCATCTGCTCAGAGTTCTGATAATGCTACGCTCAATAGACTTACTATCGTAGCTAATGTGAAACTGGTTTGTAAGAGTGATCCCAAGCTTTCTTTTGAGCAGTCATTTTCTAATTTTCAAGATTTTGATGCTACGAAAGATTTTAATACCGTAGAGAAAGAGCTGGCAGAAGAGATCTCAGATATGCTTATACAGTCTATTTTTAATAAAGCCGCTATCAATTGGTAAGTACTCAGCTAGATATACCGGCACTGATCCAAAACCCAAGTAAAATAGGAGAGGAAGAGATCCTAATGCTCCGAGAAGAGCTGAAGAATTCGCCGTGGTGTGCTACATTTCAAGTACTTATAGCAAAGGGATATGCTAATGTAAACTCTTATAAGCAGAATAAGCATTTGCGACTGGCGAGTACTTATATCGGAAATCGGATTGTGCTTTTTAATCTGATGAATGATCTTCAAGAGGGAGCGAATCTGAAGGGAGAGGATAGAGTAGTCGAAGTGCTTGATGCTGAAGAAGCAGAGCCCATAGCAAATGAAGTGCTTGACGCTGAAGAAGTAAAGCCGGTTGCTGCTGAGGTCAAAACGGTAGTTGAAAATGAGGAGAAATTAGTTGCTGAGGAAATAGTAGTGCCGGTTATTCAAGAAGATATAGAAGCTATAGCTTCGGTTTCAGATATAACGGAGGAGCCTAAAGTAGAGGCGTCAGAAAAACCAGGAGATGAAGGAATAACTCCTCAAGAAAACATAAAGGATAAAGAAGCGAGTCCGCAAGACCCAGCGAAGGTAGAGGCGTCTAATGTACCTTCTGTGGCAGAAAAGATTGATTTCGATAAAATAGTAAAATATGACCCGCTCAAGGAGTTAGAAGCTCTGAAAGTCCGGGTAGCTCCACAGAAAAAGCCTCTCAGTTTTGATACTGTTGTATATAACATTGAAGAAGAGTTATCTAAGCTGATAGAGCAAAAAGAAGAGGCAGAAAAGAAGGGTGAGCAGGACTTTACTGCTTGGCTCAATAACGTAGGAGATGATAAAAAGGATACTACTCCGCTGAGTAAATCACCTGATAAAGTGCAGCTTCTACTGGATCAGTTTTTAGCCACTAAGCGTAAGCGACCTATTCAAAACCGTACTTTTTACAGTGCTCAGAATAAAGCGGAAGAAAGTGAGGTAGATAGTATGGATGTGCTAAGTGAGACATTACTAGAGCTTTATGTAAAACAAGGTCATCACGGTAAAGCGATAGCAGGATACGAAAAATTAAGTTTGCAAAATCCTAAAAAATCAGCGTATTTTGCCGCCCGAATAACAGAATTAGAACAATTACAAAAAGAATAAAATACAATGTTTACAACACTAATAATTATCGCTATTGTAGCAGCTATCTTCCTTATCCTAGTAGTTTTAATTCAAAATCCAAAAGGTGGAGGAATTGCAGCTAACTTTTCTGCTGCTAACCAAATAGCAGGTGTGAAGAAAACAAATGAGTTCGTAGAAAAAGCGACTTGGACCTTAGCTTTAGTACTCGTACTAGCAGCAGTAGGTAGTAGATTTGTATATGCCCCAGATACTGCTAAGCAAAATGAGTTTTTAGAAAGAATAGAGAATTCTACTCCTCTGGCTCCTGGAGTTGCTGCCCCATCAACCCAAGATGCTAGTAATCCTGCTAACAATGCAGAAGCTCAAAAAATGCTGGAAGGTGCAGACGTAGA
>CAWVTM010000109.1:0-6147 GCA_963933305.1 uncultured bacterium | reverse complement strand
TGGTTTGATCTAGGCTTAGAAATCAATAATCAACAGCGGATATACGACGATGGCAATGGGTTTAACTTCGCGTATCTTATGGGTTTGAAGTACTACGGAGACTAATACCATATGCCAGTACAGCAATCATCAATAATGCCAATAATCTAGCCATTGAAATTACCGATATAGTCACTTACTTTGCCACCACTACACACTAAAATGCCAAATAACAGATATCTCTATTCATTTAAATATGATTATCATCTTGCCGAATTATGCAGGTTAGAATCCAGGCAAATTTTCAATGCAGCAGTAAGGGATAAACTGCTGATATCCACTATAAAAGTTGACCCTTCTATTAGTGCATTTATTAAAACGAGACTACAGATTACTTCCACCGCAGTAACCTTTACCCAACTGACAGCGGAAATCAAGAAAGAAGATCTCCGAATAAACGGATTTAACGTGGAGTACCTCATCTGTGAGGGAGATACTACAGAACGTACCGAAAGACGCAAAAAACTAAAAGACATCGGCTATTGTATAGAGGGATATCCTGATTTTAAAATTCCAGCTATAACTTACGCTATCTGTCAGTATGAGGGTGTCTGGTATTTTGGCAGTATCACCACGCATAATAATGACTGGTATAAGCATAAACAAAAACCCCATTCATTTAGTAATTCTATAGGTATGGATAGTGCCAAAACTCTGGTAAGTATAGCAGCCAAAGGAAATAAATCTAATACGCTACTAGATGCTTGCTGCGGAGTAGGTACCACACTCCTAGAAGCCTGTTGTGCTGGGTTTCACATAGAAGGATGTGACATTAGTCCCGGAGCTGCCAACTACTCTAAGCTCAATCTTGCACATTACAACTACGTATCTACGGTGCACTGCTTAGATATCAAGGACCTAGATAAATCATATAATGCGGCTATTGTAGACCTTCCTTATAACTTATACTCCAGATCAGATGAAGAGGTTACTCGAAATATCATAGCATCTACCACAAAGTTGACCACTAGACTAGTCATAGTATCTATAGCAGATATAGCCGACACCATCCAAAACTCCGGTCTGACAATCATAGATTTTTGTACGATACTAAAAAAAGGAAAATCTACATTCACACGAAAAGTCTGGGTTTGTGAAAGAACATAGCATTTATGTTTCTTTCTGGTAGCAGAGGTCTAGCCTTAATCAAAAAATAATTTTAAAAATAGCGTGCAATTTTGACTGCTAATAATAATAAAAAAACGATAGTGATAGAGTCGATACGGGTAGAGTAAGACAATCATAAGCTTTGCTTTAGAGCAACTAAAAAAACGGATTCAACCTATACTTTGCGAACCAAAATTCATCTTTTGTACAAGAATTTCAAATAGCCACATATGCAAGCAAATGGCAGATAGCTTAACTGAATAAATTTATAGAAATATAGAATACACCTTATGTCTATAAAAATAGTGACAGATAAGTCAACTTAAGAAGTTACCCATTGTAAACTCATTTTTTAGTCTCCAATAACATCCCATAATTATGAAAATATCACAGATTTTATATTCTGTTTTTATTTGATAGCTTTGATCGCTCACTATTTGATAATCCATTAAAGAATTCGATTGGTATTAACACGCCATATCCACAATAAAAAATGAAAATTTTAAAAGATTTTTTAGAAAACTCACCCGACTCAATTGCAATATACGATAAGAATCTTAATCTATTAGAAATCAATGAGTCGGGTCTTCAGCAACTAAAAGTGACCTACAAGCAAGCCATCGGCAGGAATATAAAAACACTTTCCCCCGGTATTGAAAGAACTGGCCGCTTACTGAAGTACAAAGCAGTCATAAGGGGTGGAGATCCCTTTATGAGTGAGGATGTAAGCCAATCTAAAGAGCTCGGAAAAAAACAATTTAGCGTTCGCGCTTTCTTGACAAGTGAAGGCCTCGCAGTAGTTACTCGTGACATCACAGAATTAAAAAAAACAGAGCAACAACTACTCAAAACAAACCAACGATTGGAAGAACTGGCATATATAGCAGCACATGATATGAAAGCACCGCTCACCAACCTTCAGTCACTTATTAAATTAATTAGCGAATCAGACGGTATAAAAAAAGAATGTAAGGGGCTATTCGATAAGGTAATTACCAGTATAGGCAGTATGGATAATACCGTACAAACTTTAAATACAGTTATTGCAATACAGGAATCTCATCTTCCAAATAATGAGTACATAAAATTTAGAGACGTACTCAATACCGTAAAGGATAGCCTGGTAACTCAAATTAAGGAAGCCAAGGTGAAAATCCGAGCAGATTTTTCTAAGGCACCTGATATTTACTATCCACACCTTTATCTTCAAAGTATTTTACAAAATTTAATTACTAATTCAATCAAATACAGACAACCTAATAAAGCACCACTCATCGAAATAAAAACATTAGAGAAAGATGATGGTTATTATCTTATTATCAAAGATAATGGCCTTGGCATGGACTTAGACAGTTCAACTGACAATATATTTAGACTCTTCAAGCGGATGCATACACACATTGAAGGCGGCGGAGTTGGGTTGTATATTGTCAATTCACTTGTGGAATCACACGGAGGGAGCATTGAGGTTATCAGCGAAATAAATAAAGGCACAACATTTAAAATATATTTAGGTTATGGATGAGACCAACATACTACTAATTGACGATGACCCTATCGTAAATTTTTTGTCGGAAATTGTATTAAAAAATATGGGATTCAATGATATTAGCGCGGTCACAGATGGCAAACAAGCTTTAGAAAGTCTGAAAAATGAAAAATGTCCCGACTTAGTGTTCTTAGATATAAACATGCCAGTTATGGATGGTTTTTCTTTCCTTGCAAGGGTAGTAAAAGAGCTGTTGTGCAAACACATGAACGTAGTGATACTTACCTCATCCGGTCGACAAAAAGATAAGGATTTGGCAAGCCAATTTAGCAATGTAGTCGACTATATAGAAAAACCACTAAATCAAGATAAAGTGCAACAAGTAATGAAAAAAATAAACTAGAATTACGTCCCCCAATAACTAATTCTTCAAGTTCTGGCTAGTAAGCTGTTGAATCTTTATAACCAGCAATAAGAATAGTGACTCCCTGAAGCCGAATACTTTAAACTGTTACTGCTAAATGATCATGATTATTCCAACCATTAAAGAAAAACTATCCGTTATCTTTTAATGCAAACGAAGCGGTTAAAGTGTTCTTACGACTATTGGAAATGGCATATAACCACTAATTATTCGAGCATTTCTGCGCAAACCTGCAGGCCTCAGGCACAGCATATAATTCAATAAAAATCGGAACACCCATTCAGATAACTACCGGGAAATAAAAGACTTCACGAATAACTACATTACATACAGAATACCAATTGTCATTCTTTTCCAGATAAGTACCAGAAATTTAAGGTACATTACTTCCTTTAGATATCAAGTGAAGTACCAACATTTATCCCTAAATTTCGCCCAATGTTTCATTTCCTTCAATCCGAAGCCTCAGATTATATCTATGCACAAATTCTGTTTTAAATAACTATGAATCAAATTGATATCAGAACGGTAGATGTAGCTCAATATATTCATCCGCTAAGAGAAGGAGGATCGCTCCCTGCCATTGTAAAAGGTGACGATGATTTTTTATATGTGCTGAAATTTAGAGGAGCTGGACAAGGAGCAAAGGCTCTGATAGCAGAATTCATAGGTGGAGAACTGGCTAGAGCGATGGATCTGAAAGTACCCGAACTGGTATTTATGACGCTGGATGATTCCTTTAGCAAAACAGAACCTGATGAAGAAATCCAAGACTTACTCAAATTTAGTGTAGGCCTAAACCTTGGGTTACATTTCCTGTCAGGTGCTATTACTTATGATCCATTAGTGTCAGACGTAGATCCTCTGATAGCATCTAAAATAGTCTTACTGGATAGCCTTATCAGCAACATAGACCGCACAGCTAAAAACACCAACTTACTCCAATGGAATAAAGAACTGTGGGTGATAGACAATGGGGCAAGTTTGTACTTTCACCATGATTGGGAGAATTGGGAGAACCATCTGACGAGAACCTTCCCGCACATAAAAAACCATGTCCTGCTGCCCCAAGCTACTAAACTAGAGGAAGCTGCTGCAGAAATAAAGAGACGTATACATCCAAATATACTCACCGAAATCATCTCTAATATACCCGAAGAATGGTTGATAAGCGAATCTAACTCTCTAATCCCTAGTGAGATGAGAGCTGCTTATGCTAAATTCATACACGCAAAACTCGCTATGATAGACCTATTGATAAAAGAAGCTGCCGATGCAAGATAAATGTACTTTTGAATACGCCATCATACGTGTAGTGCCCAAGGTGGAGCGTGAAGAATTCTTTAATGTGGGTGTGATCCTTTTTTCTAAACGGAAAAAGTATATCGAGATGAAGTATCACATTGATCCAGAGAAACTGAAGGCCTTTTCACCTGATATAGACTTGGACCAATTAAACGAATATCTCAATGCCTGGAAGCTCGTATGCCTAGGAGAACCATCTGGAGGTCCTATAGGTAAAATGGAATTGCCAGACAGATTCCGATGGCTCACGTCCAGCAGAAGTACGATCATACAAAGTTCTAAAACACATCCTGGCCTATGCCACGACCCACAAAAAGAACTGGAGGATATCTTTGAAAAATATGTTTTATAAAAAATAATTAAATGAACTTCTCTAATAAACGAAGACTGAATATCCTTAAGAACTACGTCATTGGTTGGACTCTTGCATTTATATTCCTAACGATTATCAGAGGACTTGGCACAATAGATTTAGGAGCGGTTCAAATCGAACTTTGGAAAGGAATTCTTTCTGCTTTTTTAATTGGGCCCATAGTTGGTAGTATTTCAGGAGTTGTCCAAATACTAATAGAGGAGCACATGTATAAGAAAATACCGCTCCAAAAATTACTAATACTTAGATTCCTGTTTTCCATCCTATTTGTCACGTTTATAGCTATTCTTGTTCATACCCTCTTTGGAAATAACATAGGATTACTCGATTTCGCTTTAGCAAACAGTAGCATAGCCATCTACGTTTATATAATTTCAGTCGATATATTTATGTTTAGTCTTAGGCAAGTAAACTTATTCCTGGGGAGTAACAATCTATGGAAACTTCTAAGCGGCAAATTTTATATACCCAGAGAAGAGGAAATGATCTTTATGTTTCTTGACCTTAAGTCCTCAACAAATCATGCTGAAAAATTAGGGCACATCCAATACAGCAAAATGATTCAAGACTGCTTCAATGATTTAGGGATTGTGGTAGAAAATGAAGCGGATATTTACCAGTATGTAGGTGATGAAGTAATTCTCACATGGCCTCTTAAAATTGGGTTAAGAAACCAGAATTGTATAAATGCATATTTCAATTTCAAAGAACAACTAAATAAAAGAAAGGATTATTACCTAAGTACTTACGATATCCTACCACAATTTAAGGCGGGAGTAAATGCAGGTATAGTAACAGTGACCGAAGTAGGTAAATACAAAAAAGAAATTGCATATCATGGAGACACTATAAATACTGCTGCCAGAATCCAAGGCAAATGCAGTGAATTTAATAAAGAGTTACTGATTTCAGGCAACCTCAAGGAAAAACTGAATAACGCTAATATTACATTTCAAAATCTGGACAAGATCCAACTTAGAGGAAAAAAAGGTCTAGTCCCTATTTTTGCCGTTGATGGTTTGAGCAACAGATAATAAGGCGTAGACAACGCTTGATTCCTATACATTTTGTCTAAATGACGATAACCTTTCCTTTCCGCACAATGAGAGCCACCCCTCCAGCTAGCCTTACTTCGTTCGCCCATTGCTTTGCTCCTTCCTACCCTCAGTCAAGAACATCATCATTTCACACCAAAATCTATAAGGCCGTTTTAGTCACCAACTACCTTAATAGTAACCTCCAACATAGGGTTACTGACAATGCGAAGCGAGCGTAGGACAGTCAGAACAGCGGGCCAGCATGGGCGTGAATGGTTGTGTTGTTACAATATAAGCAAGAGTGCTTGCAACGATTGCGGCAATTTTGTTAAACACAAGCAGAGAGCGTGGAAGCATTGTTATTCATCGATTG
>CAWVTM010000108.1:0-6377 GCA_963933305.1 uncultured bacterium | reverse complement strand
TTTGCTCGTCCAGCCGTTGGTAAAATACTGATGAAGATAAGTAAAGAGGCGGGCAATAATTTAACTACCGAAGAGTTAATAAAGAAATCATTGCAATTATTGTAATTTTGTCTGCTACTCAATAATAAGCATATAAGGAAACACTTACTTTTAGAACACAAGTTTTAATACAAAACTTTTGATAAAACAATATTTGATAATAAATGTGCGGAGAGCCTCAGTGGCTTTTTTGATAGCGATAGTTTGTGTTTCTCTTAGCACCCCATTACTTGCTCAGCAGGATAGTGCTACGAGATATGAGCTCAAGGATAAGAAACCAGGTGAGGACAAGCCTACTAATCTTATAGATCTCAAAGATCCACCTAATATAAAAACAGAATATAAGTATGATCCTGCTTCAGGAAACTACTTAGAGGTAATTACTATAGGCGGTAAATCTATAGGAAGTCCACGCGTACTTACACTTGCAGAGTATGTGCGTGCCAAGGAAAAACGTGATCGTGAGGTATACTATCGTAAAAAGAGTAATGCAGATAATTATGTAAAAGGGGGAGGACTTATTCCTAAGATTGCTATTACGCCAGAGATTTTTGACAAGGTATTTGGTGGAGGTATTATAGATATACGCCCTACAGGTAGTGCAGAGGTAACTTTCGGTGGCAATTTTAATAAAGTAGAAAACCCAGCATTCCCAGTCCGTCAGCAGCGAAATGGACAGTTTGATTTTGGCATGAAAATGCAGTTAAATGTGACCGGACAAATAGGTGACAGACTAAAATTAAATTGGAATTATGATACAGAAGCTACATTTGAGTTTGAGAACCAAATGAAGCTAAACTGGGAAGGAAGTGATGACGATATAGTAAAGAGTATAGAACTAGGTAATGTGAGTCTTCCACTTAACGGTAGCCTCATACAGGGAGGTAGAAACCTCTTTGGTGCTAAGACTCAGCTTCAGTTTGGTAAGCTTAAAGTAGCGATAATAGCCACTCAGGATAAAGGAGAGACTAAAGAAACTGAAGTGACAGGTGGTGCACAAGTGACTAATTATGACATTCAGGCTCACAATTACGATGTAAATAGACACTATTTCTTATCGCAGTATTTTGCAGATAATTATGACAATGCACTCACTAGATTACCTATTATCTCATCCAGCACACAAGTAACTTATATAGAGGTATGGGTTACCAATAGGAATAATGCAGTAGGTAACTCTCGAAATATAGTGGGTTGGATGGACTTAGGTGAAAATGAGTCAAATGCATACAGAGAATGGGTGCTCAATACTGGAGAGCTTTATCCTGATAATAATAATACAAACTTATTTCAATTAGTAGATGGTCAGCCTTTTTGTGATCCTGCAGATCCTAGGTTTGTGCTAGGAGCGGATTACGAGTGCCTGAGTAATGCACGAAGACTAAATGAAAATGAGTTTAACTTTCACCCTACATTGGGGTATGTATCTCTAAACCAGTCACTGAATAATGACGAAGTGCTCATGGTGGCATATCAGTATACTGCTAATGGTGCTAATTATCAAGTAGGGGAGCTTACCGTAGATAACCCGATCACTACAGGAGATAATAATCACCTGAACCTCAAGCTACTAAAGCACTCTACTATAAAGACTAACTTACCAGCGTGGGATCTGATGATGAAAAATATCTACTCGCTAAATACGTACAACTTGCAGCGTGAAGATTTTACCATGAATGTGGTGTATGCAGATGATCCGAGTGGTGCTAATTTAAACTATCTGCCTGTAGATGCTAGTGAGCCAGCTATCAGAGAGCAGCAGCTCATTACTGTGCTAAACTTGGATAAGGTAAATAAGCAGATGGAGGCTAAGCCGGACGGGGTATTTGACCTCATAGATGGGGTGACTATAGATGCCTTAAAAGGCAGAATAATTTTTCCAGTGAGAGAGCCTTTTGGAGCATTTTTGAGATCTAAATTTGTAGATAAAGAAAATGCGGATTATTATGCTTTTGATTCACTTTATCGGACTACCAAGTGGAATGCAGAGCAAGATTTAAAACACAATAAGTTTTTCTTAAAAGGGACCTTTAAGGGGTCGTCTTCAGATCAGATAAGACTCCAATGTTATAATATATCACAAGGAAGTGTAAGGGTAACTGCTAATGGTGCTGCACTTACAGAAGGCTCAGACTATACGGTGGACTACACGCTAGGTACTGTGAAAATAGTAAACCAAGGGATACTAAACTCTGGTGCAGCTATAAAAGCTAGTTGTGAGAGTAATTCACTTATTAATATACAGCAGAAGTCTTTAGTAGGTACACGATTAGATTATAAGTTTTCTGATAAGCTAGTAGTGGGAGGTACTTTTATGCATATGTCAGAGAGACCGCTTACCAATAAGGTAAATATAGGAGATGAGCCACTGAGAAATTCTATCTGGGGATTAGATGGGTCATGGAATACTGAATCGCGTTTTCTTACTCGTATGGTAGATAAGCTTCCATTTGTAGAGACTAAAGAGGTATCTACAATAAGTTTCACAGGAGAATTTGCCCATCTGATACCACATAAGGCCAAGACTCAGGGAGATAAAGGCACTTCATACATAGATGATTTTGAAGGAGCAGAGACTCCGTACGATCTTAAGTATGTGCGGAGTTGGCATATGGCTAGTACTCCACAGGGCCAGCCAGACTTATTTCCTGAGACAGTTAGCATTACAGATAAGGATAGTAGCTTTAACTCCAAGAGAGCTAGTCTGTCTTGGTATAATATAGATCCAGTATTCCAAGGGCAAAGTAAATTTACCCCCGGGAATATAACACCTCTAGAGCAGTCTAGTCACTGGGTCCGTACGATTACCCAAGATGAGATATTTCCAGATATAGAGCTGCAGCAGGGGCAGCCACAGCAGCTTCCTACTTTGGACTTAAGCTACTACCCACGTGAGCGAGGGCAGTATAATTTTAATACTACAGACCTACTTGAAAATGGCAGATTGGAAAATCCAGAAGAAAACTGGGCTGGTATTATGCGTAGGATAGAGACCAATGATTTTGAGGCGACTAACATAGACTACATAGAGATTTGGCTCATGGACCCATTCGTGTACTCTAAGTTTAATAATACGAAGCACAATACAGGAGATTTGTACATTAACCTAGGTAGCGTATCTGAAGATGTGATACCAGATAGAAAACGGTCAGCTGAAAACGGACTACCTGTACCAGGTGGCACCCAAAGTGTAAGTGAGGGTAACTATGCACTTACTCCTAGTGGCCAGATTATTAATAAAGCCTTTGATAATGACCCTACTGCTAGAGGTTCACAAGATGTAGGACTAGACGGTATGAGTGATGACGAAGAGAGAGAAAGGCTTACAGCGTACCTTAACTCTGTAGCAGCTAAGCACACGGTCAACTCTCGTGCGTATCAGCTAGCTCAGGCTGATCCCTCTGGCGATAATTATTTCCACCCTAGAGATCAGGTGTATGATGACGAAAATGCACTAGTATTAGAAAGGTATAAAAGATTCAATGGTTTTGACGGGAATAGTACGTTAGATAAATTAGCTGACGGTACGCCTAGGTCTGCAAGTGTAATCCCAGATGATGAAGATATAAATCAAGATTATACGGTAAATCTCAACGAAGAGTATTTTCAGTATAAAATCAAGATAAGTCCCCAAGATCTAAAAATAGGCCAAAACTTTGTGACTGATTCTATACGCGTACCCGCAAATCAGATAGACCCAGGAGCACTGCCTAATGAGGTTACGTGGTATCAGCTGAAAATCCCTATTCGACAGTTTGAAAAGCAGATAGGAGGAATCCAAGATTTCAAGTCCATTCGATTTATGCGTATGTATATGAAAGGTTTCCAAGACAGTGTAGTGTTACGTTTCGGTAATCTACAACTGGTACGTGCAGACTGGAGAAGATACCTGAGGACCCTAAAATTCCCACCTAGAGTAGGTCCGCCGGTAGATCCTAATGATGACGCTACGCTAGTAGTATCTACAGTTAATGTAAATGAAAACAGTAAGCGAAGTCCTATTCCGTATAAAGTCCCTCCAGGCTTTAGCAGAGAGATAGACCCTACACAGCAGGGAAATGTACAGCAAAATGAGCAGTCACTTTCTATCTCAGTATGTGATATGGAAAAAGAAGATGCTCGTGGTGCATACCGTACGTTAGACTTTGATATCCGTAACTATAAGACGATGAAACTCTTTGTACATGCAGAGTCAGAGTTTGCCCAAAATGGAGATGTAGTAGCTATGCTCAGGATAGGTACAGATTTAGAAAATAACTATTACCAGTACGAGGTACCTCTAGTGCTTTCTCCATATGGTACAGCAGATGCTCAGTCTATTTGGCCTACTGCTAATGAGATGATCATAGACTTAGAGGAGTTTTATAACCTGAAGCTAAATAGGCAATTAAACCAACGGGATAATCCGAACGGATACTACTCGCAGACTTTAGAGAATGGTCACCGCATTAGTATTATAGGTCTTCCAGATTTGAGTAATGTGCGTACGATACTCCTAGGTGTAAAAAACGATGGGAATAGTACACAGAATAAGCTATGCTCTGAGGTCTGGTTTAATGAGTTGAGATTAGTAGATTTCGCAAACAAAGGTGGGTATGCAGCTAATGCACGAATGGTAGCTAAACTTGCAGATTTTGCCAATCTAACCGTGTCCGGTAATTACCAGACTATAGGGTTTGGAGCAATAGATAAAAAACTGAATGAGCGTAACCTGAATGAGCAGATACAGTACGATATCGCGTCTAACATAGAGCTAGGTAAGTTTTTCTCTAAAAAATCAGGAATTACCATTCCTATGTTCATAGGATATAGTGAAAGTATTATCAATCCTAAGTTTTACCCCTTAAATCCGGATATAGAGCTTCGTACTGCTATCAATAACGCAGAGAGTGCCATAGAAAAAGACCAGATAAGAGAAGCAGCACAAGATTATTCCTCAAGGTATAGCCTTAACTTCACTAATGTGAAGAAAAATAGAACGTCGGCGTCCAAAGGGAAACCACAGTTTTATGACGTAGAAAACTGGAATTACTCATTTTCATACCAGAGACTATTTAGACGAAGTCAGGTCATAGAGATGAATGATGCCAAAACGTATAAGACTTCATTAGGCTATAATTTTAGCACAAAACCGAATTCTTGGGAGCCCTTTCGCAAGATTATTAAATCTAAGAAGCTTACGCTTATCAAAGACTTTAACTTATCATTACTTCCCAGCAATGTAAACTTCAGAGTCGACGTAGATAGAAGATACTCAGAGTTAAAAAATAGAGACAATGATAACTTTAAGTCAATAATACCTGTGCTCTATGATAAGACCTTTAGTATAAATAGAGTGTATGGTTGGAAGTGGAACCTAACTAAGAGTCTTTCGGTAGATTATGCTGCTACGGCTAATTCCTGGGTAGAGGAGCCTTTCGGAGAGCTAGATACTCGAGAAAAGCGTGATACACTTCGGAGAAATTTCTTTGATCTAGGTAGATTAAATACATTTAACCAAACGGTAAATGCCAACTATAGTTTACCACTCAGAAAGATAAAACTATTAGACTGGGCTACCGTGACTACTAGGTATAGTGCTAACTATGAGTGGAGAAATGCACCGCCAGCTTACGAGACGCTAGGTAATACTATCCAAAATTCTAGAACTATAGGTGTCAATAGTAATCTGAATTTCATCTCCTTGTACAATAAGTCTAAATTCTTGAAAAAAGTAAATAGGCCACCAAGCAGACGACCAGTAAAAAAAGATACTGACGAATTAGAAGAAGATTCCAAAGAGGAGAAGAAGAAAAAAGGAGAGATAGGTAAAACCACCCGAGGAGTATTTAAGTTTCTGATGATGCTAAAACAAGCACAAGTAGGTGTGACCTTAACGGATGGTACCACACTACCTGGATTTAATCAGAGCATAGATGCCATTGGCCAAAATTTTGGAAGTAACGCTCCAGGATTACCATTTATATTTGGAGCTCAAAATGAGGACTTCAGAAATCAGATAGCACGTAACGGATTTTTAACCAGAGACACGAATCAGATAGCGAGGTATCTAAGTTTAAATGCCATAGATATCAATGGATCCGCTACTATAGAGCCTATCAAAGGTTTCAGAATTAGCCTTTCATTTAATAAGAGACAGAGCTTTAGTACAAATAGTAATTTTAGATATCTAGAGTCCGAAGGTACATTTGAAGACTTAGCATATACAGAAGTCGGTACATTTACTACGTCATTTGGTTCGTGGGCCACTATGTTTGATAAGCTAGAAGATGATTACTCCTCTGAAGCGTTTAACCAATTTAAAAACAATAGATACACGGTAGCTCAGAGGCTTCAGG
>CAWVTM010000107.1:0-6424 GCA_963933305.1 uncultured bacterium | reverse complement strand
GTGTTTTACGCTTTCCTTTAGTGATTTTGAAGTCTGTGCTTCCCTCACATACCCAGTTAGCAGCTTCTGCTCCTTCGGCATGGCTTAGCGAGTGTATCTCTACCTTATCTGCTACCATATAACTCGAGTAAAATCCGAGACCAAAATGACCGATTATATTGGCATCTTCTTTGGTATCTTTAAATTTTTCTACAAATTCCTCCGCACCAGAGAAAGCGATTTGATTGATATATTTATCTATCTCCTCTGCTGTCATCCCTATTCCATTATCGCTAATGGTAAGTGTCTTTTTGTCTTCATCTAGGCTTACGCTTATTTTAAGCTCGCCTATGTCGCCTTTTATCTCGCCACGCTGACTTAATACTCTTAGCTTGTTACTAGCGTCTGTAGCGTTAGAAATCAACTCGCGTAAGAAGATTTCGTTATCCGTATAAAGAAACTTCTTGATAATCGGGAATATATTCTCCGTGTTTACTGAAACTTTTCCTTTTTGCATTTTTTACTTAATTGTTATTTGGCGAGTAATATTCAAAAGGTAGACCAAAGGAGATTAAGTGACATGGTGGCAGAATACAGCACCTATGATAACCTATAAGTTTAAGCTAAAGTTTAAATACTGATAGGATCTCGGTATAAATAAATACGTCAATGAATGCGATAGTTAATCAACAAAAAATTGAATAAAAACTAAAAATGCAGCCAACAATAAATGGACTCTTACTAAGTCCTAAAACCTAATTTAAGACTTAGACTTCAATTTAATACAATATCATCAAATAAATCTTCAACATTAAGGTGCAACGTTTTGCGATAGTTCCACTCAAACACAAGTTGATTCTCAACCAATTTTTGTGAAATATGATTTTGAATTTTATCTTTTTTGGCTAATAAGCCAGAGTCCGCCTTATTTTTGGCCTCAGAAACGCAATAAAACAGAAACAGAAAGCCAGTACAAAAGAATATTCTCATTGATTTCATTGCTATACAAATACATATCTTCAAGTATTAAGTCGCCCGTTAGACAGAAGGCATTGCTTTTGAGTAGTGTCATCTTTTTTCTATTGGTCTATTTTTTCACTTTTTTCCCTCACGCCAATGCCCTTCCCAGAGGCATACACCAATGGGCACAGAGTGATAGACTAGCTGTAGCTGCTAGATATGCAGAAGGAGCTCCGCTCTTAGAGCCAGCTACCTATTGCATGAAAACCATAGATGGTAGAGTAGGCGTAGAATTCAGTGGAGGGCAGTATCTACTCGCTCAGTTTATGAAATTAGGTGTATCGCAAGAATACTTGCCTTTTATCTATCGTTTTTTTACATTTTCACTTTTGTTTATTAGTCTGCTAGTGCTTGCAAATCTGATGCTCAAAGAGGAAGGGTGGATGCATGTCATTCTGGCCTTCATCACTATTATATCTACACCCGTCTTATTCTATTATGGGTATAATTTCTTGCCAGATGCTTGGGCTCTTAGTTTAATATTATTATCCCTTTATTTCTTTCACAAAGGAATGAACAAACACATTTTTGTCATTCTGATATTGAGTGGATTAGCAGCACTTACCAAAACATCTGCTGGCATCTTTTTCATAGCACTGTATGGAGTGTTTTTCTTACAAAACATATCAAAACCGTCCGTTCGAAGTATTATAGCTTCGCTCTTCTTTATAGCAATAGCGGTATGCATAGCCTACTATGACTACACGTATGTACACCTCGTGAATACTGAGTTATGGTCCGGTGTATTTATGAGTAGAATAGTCCCTATCACTAGCTGGTCAGAGTTTACAGAGGTACTGGACACCTCACTGCGATTCAAAAACGAATACGCTTCCAAAGTACAGCGTTGGCTGGTTATAGTATTGGCTATCACTTCGTTTTTCGCTCTACGAAAAAGTAGCCTTAAGAGTGAAAAAACACAGTTTTTCGTTCTTTCTGCTCTAGGGTTGGTTTCATTTATCCTCTTATTTGGCCCACAGTTTATGCACCATGATTATTATGTATTGGCTACCATAATGCCTATAGCTATCTATGGTACATTACTCGCTTTTCGGTTTACACTGAGGTATGTGCATCCTGTCACTAGCTTATTCCTCTTATTGCTGACGAGTATAGTTTCTTTTTCGAATGCTAATAGTAAGTACTTTTCTAGAATGAGTGAAGAGGTGAATATTAATGGATATACAGAATACTATCCTGTAAAGTGGTTAAAAAACAGTCACCTTATTCTAGCTGATTTTGTTCCCAAAGATGAATTGGTGATAGTACCCTATGCCCCAGAGCATAATCACAGTTTACTCTATCTACACCGCAGAGGTTTCACTTTTAATACAGAAGAAATGGGACGAAAAGACGGAAACCCTTTTGACTTTTATTTAACAACACAACAACCAAAATATATCGTATTACGTACTGAGTATAAAGAGCAATTTGCACAGGATCAGCCTGATGTTCTGAGTAAATCTGCTATTCTATTCAGCAACGCTGACTTCATACTTTACACCTATGGACATTGAGATACTAAGAGAGTACTGCTTAGCTAAAACAGGAAGTACAGAGCATACACCGTTTGGGCCTGATACTCTTGTAATTAAGGTTATGGGAAAAATGTTTTGTGCATTTAGCATCGCTAATTTTGTCTCTGTAAACTTAAAATGTCACCCTGAAAAAGCAGTAGTGCTCCGAGAAGAGTTCAGAGGTGTAGAGCCTGGTTTTCATATGAGTAAAGTACATTGGAACACTGTGTATCTTTTCCAAGACGTGGACAGCAATATGCTACTCCAATTAGTAGATCACAGCTACGATCTTGTAGTAAAATCACTCCCCAAGAAAGCACAAACAGAACTTCATAACACGTGACAAAAACTACTGTAAACGTCACTTTAGCAGGACATCGCTTCACCCTACTGCCAGAAAAAGCGGCTATTTGGGAATCTAAGAAAACACTTCTAATAGCTGACGTGCACGCAGGTAAAGCAAGTCATTTTAGAAACAATGGAATCCCGCTAAGCACGGACCACTTACTCTCAGACTTAAACCGAATAGCGGGCATTTTAGAAACTTATGATCTTCAAAAAATCAGCTTCCTCGGTGACCTTTACCACACCTCGCTAAATATAGAAAACACACTGATAGATGAGTGGCTTAATTCCTTAGATATAGAAGTAGAGCTCATCATAGGAAACCACGACAGACACTCCTTAAAGCACAGTACACTCACTAAAAAAGAATCGTATGAAATAGACGGCATACTCCTCAGTCACGAACCAGAAAAGAGCGACTATTTTAATATTTGTGGACACCTTCACCCTGCGTACAACCTGAGCGGTAAGGCACGTCAGCAGATTAAATTACCTGCTTTTTACCACGCCGAAACATCATTAATACTACCCGCTTTTGGCAGTGTAAATGGCGGAAGAATGTATAAGGAGCTAATTAAAAAAGCTAAAGTAATCTTAGTAGGTGATGATGGGCTAATACAAGTGTAAAGTGAGAGTTTAATGCGTGAAACAAGCCATATACATACCATCCGCTTTCTGATCTATCCCATCAAAAGAGATTTCTTCTTCTAACGTAAGATCTGTGTTAGCTAAAATCCAGTCTTTTACTTCTGTATTTTCTATGGAGAATACGGAGCACGTTATGTAATAAAATTTTCCACCTTTTTGGAGGAATGGCAGTGCATTTTTTACTATGCTTTTTTGTGTATCAGCATACTCACCTAGTTTGGTGTAATCAAAATGAGTAAAATGCTCTGGTGTACGGTACCAGGTACCACTGCCACTGCAAGGCACATCAGCTACTACCACATCAAAAGCTCCGTGCCCTACCTTTCCTTCTCCAAAAAAAAGTTTTTCTGTGGGCTTTGATAGATCTGCTACTGCATATTTCGCTGTATACAACATAGCCTTAAAACGAGCTTTTGCATTTTCCATAATCCCTGGACGAATATCACTGAGATAAAAATCAGCATCGCTACCTTTAATTAGGTTTAAGCTCTTACCACCGCCACCGCAGCACACATCCCAGACCTTATCTCCTTCACTTATGCCTACTTTACTGCAGATATACTGAGATGAAAGGTCTTGTACTTGAGTCGTATCTTCTAAAGTTGTATTCAGAGCTAGTTCTTTAGCTCCCTCTACTCCTAGTTTTCTTGGTTCCTGATCTAAGTGATCTTTAGCCCAATTTCTGGGTCTAAATCGAGCATTTTGAGCATTATTATAATGAGCGAAATCCTCCATTAATACTCCGTCAGGATAAAAGTATGTTTCTGCTCCTACCAGTTCTTTTATAGTATTAAGTACATTCCCTTCTTGAAAAAAGTTAGCAGGTAATACATGAGCTAGACCGGCTTCTTTAGCCACATTATTCCACTGATCTACATCTTCAAAATCTAACAATAATGAACTAATAATCAAACCTTTACTAATTGGCAAAGCAGCTATACTCTTTCCACACCTGAAGTAGGTATAGGCTACTTCGGCTACAGCCTTACGGTCTTTAGAACCAAACTTTTTATGTAATTTAAAGAAGTTTTTAGCAGTAATATGAAATGGCTCTGGATACTGATATCCATCTAAAAGTCTGAGAGCGTTGCTGTATCTTGATCTGAAATATTTCAAAGTTGTGTGACGTCTATTAGTTTACTATCTCTTAATTGGAGGATAGTTATATATTGATTTTGGAAGCAATTCCCTTCCTTGTTAAGTTTTATATTGGTATTGGTATAGGCTAGATCTTTTCCCTCTATGAATAGCGGAAAGTACTCACCGAAAGCATTCAGTACCTCACACGAAAAAAGTAAATGATCATACCCCATATATGTATACCAACTAGGGTCGTCATTGTATAAAAGTCTGTACTGACTCACCATCTCTTTAGACTTGTCATTATGAAGCTGAGCCTTATTTTTACCTATGAAAGTGATATTTAGTTTCTCCCATTGGCTATAGTCTACACTACTGAAGTCTAGCCACTTATCTGGACCTACTAAAGTTACATTAGGTGCCATACTAAGTAAACTAGTCACACTAAAGTTTACACTTGTCTTATTGTATGATGTATGTACTATAACGGCATTACTATCCCCGAGGTAATCACTCCATTTTAGAAACCTATCGTATGAAATACTAGTAATAGTTACTTTTTGAGCTTTACACTCAGCTATAAGTGCCATACCGAAGTTTTTATCGAAGTATTCTCCATCTCTTACTATAAACAAATTCTCGTCTTTGTGATGCTTTTTGAAATACGTTAAGAACTCCTTAGCTTGCATTTGATCGGAGGGATTTAGGTTAAATACATACGGATTATTGCTCCAAACAGAGGTCATAGAAGTTATAGGAGAAAAAAGTGGTATCTCACGCTTACGAGCAAAGTAAGCGGCTATCTTCACCTGAGCATAGTCTGTAGGACCTATGATGATATCCATTTTATCTAATTCCGCCTTTTTCAGAATATTTATGAGCGTTGTAGTATCATTGTCCGTATCATAAAAGTGAATGTTAAATTTGGAGCCTAGTTTTTCTGCTTCTTTCACAGCCAGTTTCATCCCTTGATAATATTCTAACATAAAATCAGATCTGCGTATATCACTAGAAGAATTATTCATGTCTGAGTGAAACGGTAAGAGCACAGCTATTTCAAAACTTTTTTGGTGTACAGGAACCTTGTAGGGTTCACCCTTAAAAAACACGGTAGAGTAAACAAGTTTCACTTCGTTCTTCTCTTTTGAATCTTTTATATCCGAAATGGCCTTATCAGGCTCATCAGTGGATGGATTAACCACTACTAACTCGTCATCTTCTGGCCATTCCGTTTTTTGAGACTTTTTAAAAGCCCCACACGAGATAAGCAGAAGTGGTAACAGTAAATAAGCTAGGAACTTATTCCCATTCAATGGTTGCTGGTGGTTTGGAGCTGATATCATATACTACTCTATTAATTCCTTTTACTTGATTTATTATCTTATTAGATACTGTAGCTAAGAAGGAGTGCGGCAAATCCGCCCAATCTGCTGTCATTCCATCTACAGATGTAACCGCTCTGAGAGCTATCACATTTTCATATGTACGCTCATCGCCCATCACTCCTACAGATTGTACAGGCAGAAATATAGCACCTGCTTGCCAGATTTTATTATACAAACCTTGTGCCTTCATTTCATTTATAAAAATGGCATCTGCATCTTGAAGAATGGACACCTTACGCATATCTATATCTCCGATAATACGTATAGCTAATCCAGGACCAGGGAATGGATGCCTATCCAATATGATTTTAGGAACTCCTAACTCGGCTCCTATTCGTCTCACCTCGTCTTTAAACAAAAGTCTAAGTGGCTCTGCAAGCTGCAGTTCCATATCGTCTGGTAATCCTCCTACATTATGGTGAGATTTTATAGTAGCCGAAGGTCCATTTA
>CAWVTM010000106.1:0-6449 GCA_963933305.1 uncultured bacterium | reverse complement strand
TTTGTATTTGACCATTGTATTTGCTCTTTGAGTTTGAACTTATCCTTTGAATTTGTATTTGATATTTGAGTTTGTATTTGAGTTTGAGTTTGAGTTAAAATCACCAAAAAATTATTTCACAAAAAAAGGTGAGAGTATTACTCCCACCTTCTCTATTTATTAGATATGTCTTTCTACCCTGAGTTCGATTATTAGGTTGAACTCAGGTTTCTACTTTTTCAGTAATCTAAGGCTAGCTTCTTGCTCTCCTATTCTTACTCTGAGCAGATAGATGCCTGTATTTATAGCACTGATGTCTATGTAATCATTGGTAATGGTAGTCACCAGCACCGTCTCACCTGTGAGTGAGTGAATGCTAATGTCCATCGGTTTATTCTCCTTATTTTCTATGTACACCATATCCTGTGCAGGATTAGGATATGCATTGATCCCTAGTTGAGTAAGTATTTCTATATTACTAAACATAGGAAGTTGAATGGATTCAGACTCTTCTCCTCTGCACTCACTTATGGTAGTGACATCTAGTATAGCAGTGACTGCATCTCCTTCGCTCGCAGCATAGTCATGCACTGGCATAGGGTCATTCGGTTCTACATTACCATCGCCAAAATCCCACGCATACTTTTGATATCCCGTAGTATTAGGCGAGAATGTATACTCCGTACCATCTCTAGTATACGTAAAAGTAGCATCTGCGGGGATTTCTATATTCGCATATACATTCTCCGAAGTATCTGTACATGATCCTTTAGTGACTACTGCATATACACTGTCTCCTCTATGCATTACAGAAGAGTACGTATTGCTCGCACTGCTCTGCATGAGAGCCGTATTTAGATAAAATTCAAAATTCTCTATACTGTCATTGGCACTGAATGTGAGTTCATCTCCTTCACAATAAGCACCAACTTTACCTGGTTTCAGATCTATGTCAAAAATATTATCTACTACCACAGGAATATCGATAAGCTTAGGAGGACATACGAGGTTGTTAGAATCTATGATAGACAATTGATAGGTTTTACTCACTGTAGGATTAAATGAGATTATAGTATCTGTAAATGTAGCCCCACCATCTAGGTTAAGAGCATAATTTTCACCAGTCAAACCATTAATTTCTATGGTCCAAAGATTTCCCTTGCACACAGATGCGGCGGCTTGCACTGTAGCTTCTAACTGTACACATGAAGTGCTAAAGCACTTCACTGTGCCTATTAGGCTATAATCACAAAGACCAGGATCGATAGATCTTACCCATAATAGGACAGAGTCTTCAGGCTGCAGACCGCTCACCAAGTGCGATGTACCGGTGGATCCAGAGGACGGCGTCACCCAAGTAGAACCTTCATTGAGGCTAATCTGATAGCCATTGTGGGCAGTAGTGCTGGTCCAACTAAAATCTATAGAACTAGGTGTGGATGCTATACAAGATACTGCTGGTGCGGCACTTCGTTCTCTGCCACTTACCACATACGGATACAAATCACTTTTACACCCATTGCTATTCAAGACCACTAATCCATACGTAGTAGTACTATCAAAGGCTACAGACTGAGTATTTGATGCCGAAGCAGCTATAAGTAAACCATCGGCATAGTAATAAAACGAATCAAAGGCAGCACTGCTAGCTTCTAAAATTACAGTAGAATTTTTACACGTGCTATCGTTAGAGTTTGCCACATTACTTGATAACGTAGCTATAGGCTTAGAAAAAGTATCAACAGTAACTATGTTACTATTTCTATCACATCCATTGGTCCCTAAACCATTGATAAAATAATCACCCGGAGTTCTTACCCATAGTTCTCTGCCTGTAGCACCCGTATTCCAAGTATATGTCACTCCGCTCTCCTGAGTTACAGATAATAGCACTGAGTCACCTTGACAGATGGTACGTGCACCACCAGCTATAAATGGACCCGGTGCTGGAAGTACTGTAATATCAAAAGTATCTGGAGCAGATACTCCTTTTGCGTTGGTCACTCTAAGTATTGCTCTATTGTTTCCCGCGAAGTTAAATTTAGCAGAAGGATTTTGGGACGTAGATGCACTAGGAGTTCCATTTGGGAAGCTCCAAGAGTACGAGGTAGGTGTATTGGTACCTGAACCTATCAGGTCTATAAATGCTCCTTGACATACTGTAGTATTAGCAGCTGAAGCACTTGCCACTGGTAATAGTGAACTAGGACTTAGCGTAAACTCTCTGGCTATTATGATATCACCGCCAGTACCTCCATTATTATTAGCACTATTTACTACAGTATATAGCGTAAGGTCACCCTTATTAGTGCTTGGTGCAGTCCACTCAAAACTCCACGATCTTCCGCCAGTACCACTATTCCCAGAACTTGTCTGTCTCACGTAGCTGCGTGTGCCTCCAGATATTACTGAGGATGTGATACTCGTGGCCGTAGTAGTATTAGCAAAGCTACCTGCCATCAGATTAGATCCATCTAAACACGTGAGTTGCATACCAAATTTTGACTTACCACTCTGAGTATAGGATAATGTGATGGTATACGTACTATCCGGTATATAGCCTCCTCCAGTAAAATTATTGGTAAGGCTGACATTATTAAAATTAGTGCCTGAAGTCTGTAATGTACCTGAGTGACATCCCGTACAGTTGGACTCCCCTGGAGCATTAGTTCTGCCTCCTGCAGCTCCACCTGAATTGGTGAGAGATACCGAAGTTATGGAGACCATGGCTGCAGTAAAAACTGCTACTAGTATCCTTTTTGGCGTAAAATATTTATTCATGTATTAATTGTTTGTTAGACAAAAGTGAAATTAAAAAGATAAAGAATTGACGTGCACATGTTAAATGACAATCTTGTGATTAACCCTCTAGCCTTTCTTTTGATTCGCTCGCACTATTTTTTCTAAGTAATCCCACTCCTCCTGAGTGATGGCTTCCATCTGGTTAAACTGGCCTGCACCCTGCAGCCACTCTCCCCCATCTATAGTCACTACTTCACCATTCACATATGCTGAAAAATCTGACATAAGGTATGCGGCTAAGTTAGCGAGCTCTTGATGATGTCCTACTCGCTTGAGAGGCACCCTAGACTCTAGGCTAATCTTATCAGACATCTCCTTAGGAAATAGTCTATCCCACGCCCCTTTGGTAGGAAAAGGCCCTGGAGCCACTGCATTATGTCGGATACCATACTTAGCCCACTCCACGGCAAGAGAGCGAGTCATCGCAAGAACTCCAGCTTTAGCCGTAGCACTAGGCACCACATATCCGCTACCTGTAGATGCATAAGTAGTTACTATATTAAGTACACTAGAAGGAATTTTATTTTCTATCCAGTACTTACCGCAACTGAGCGTACAGTTTTTGCTTCCTTTTAAAACAATGTCTATGATGATGTCAAAAGCTCTGTGACTTAGTCTCTCTGTAGGACTGATAAAATTACCTGCAGCATTATTTACCAGACCATTGAGCATCCCAAAACGATCCACGATTGCTTTCAAGGCTGCATCTACTTGTCCACTCTCTCGCACATCGCACACCACTGGAAATACATTCTCTTTGGATATCTCTTCTTGAGCTTCTATCAGTTTTTCTTCTCTCCGGCCAGAGATAGCCACCTTGGCTCCTAGCTCTACGAAGTACTTCACCATAGATTTACCCAGACCTGTGCCACCTCCAGTAACCCATATTACTTTACCGTCTAGAGAACCGTCTCTCAGCATTGATTGTGTGTGTATAGACATATGCTCCAAAAATAACAACTATTTACACGTACTTATCTACTAAATAGAAATTATTAAATTAACCAGCACTTCCTATTACCTAACGGAATGCTTCATTAGGTTCTCTGTGAGAGCAGATTCTGCATCTACATCAGACGTGATTCTCAAGAAACTCCCAGCTCCTCTGTCTGCGAGCGTCTCTAAAAATAGGAGAGCTTTGTTGGCATTACCAAAACCAATAGTAGAGAGCCTGACATCATACATACCTTTCTGAATCATTGCTTTTCTGTAGAGCTTATTTTCTTTAAAATTTCTAGAATTGAATACCCCGTCACTGGCTAAGATTATTTCATTATTCCCATCTTCTATGATATTGGCTCTAGCCAACTCATAAGCTACATCCACTCCATCCACGCCATACGATTGACCCCTTGCTACTAGTGCCTGTATGACCTCTGTAAGTTCCGCTTTATTAGCTCCAGATAATGCATCTACCAGCACCTCTGCGTTAGTACCGTACGTGATGATACTCACCTTATCCTGCGGTCTTAGGACTTGAATCATCTGTAGCATGCTCTGCTTCAGAAGCGGAAGTTTATCAGGCTTTTTCATACTACTGGAGATGTCTATGAGAAAAACAATATGATTGAATACGAATTTCGCTTCGTTAAGTGCACCATCTTGATCATAATCAGCTGTATCCACCACTTCTACTGCACTAGTTTCTCTTGTCTCCTCTGACTTCTCAGACCGTGACTCCTTATCGTCTTCGGTGATATCGCGGACTAGTTCTTCAGTGACTACATTCTCAGTCTTTTTCTGAGCCGTATTATTTTTAACTGGGATATCTACTGGAAGTGACTTGTCATCATTTATACTGTTTTCTGAGGTTGACTTTTCCTTCACTGTCTCTTCAGCTGTCAAAATAGTTTCAGGTATTTTTTCTGCTCTCTTTATTTCGTCAAGGTCTGACCTCGTACTTGGGATCAACTCATCCAGTTCATTTACTTCCTCCTTTTCTTCACTTTTGTCCCAATCAAAATCCTCTTCATTTTTTTCAGCGAATATCTTTTCGGGGATAAGTTCTATGATCGTTTCTTGTGAACTTCTATTGATATACTTCTCCGTATTTTGTGGTTCGTAGTTTTCTTTATCTATATCAAATACATAAAATCCAGGTACGTCTCTTCTCAGCTGCATAGTGGATTTATTACTAAAAATAACCTCCTCGCTGGAACGTGTACTTATTGCAATTTGAAAGTTTTCTAAAGGTAAATTGGTAATAGCATCCACTACTCTTATCGTATGAATAAATTCTCTGTTTACTTGCCGATCGTCATTATCAAAGCGTGGACATGCAGTAAAGGCATCTGGATGAAAACTGAAAATATTTCCCTTTAGCTCAAATGTAATAGGACTGTTTTGTGTGCTAATATATACATCTACTGATTTATTAAAACGTCCAAACTCTTCCGTATAATAGGTAATGGAAAGAGTAGTAGTCTCTCCAGGAGCAAGTTTTTGCTGAGCTGCATGTACTGCTATATCTGAACTATACCGTATAGGCAAAAATAGCTGTGTGCGCTCGCTAGTATTGGTATACTGTACCACAAAACTGGGATTATTCCATAGCTTTACTTTACCAAAATCCATAGCTCGCTGACTTACCTGCTGACCATTAGTCTGCATCACTATAAGCGATATGATTATGCCCAGGAGAAATCTCATTGTACTACAAAACGAAAAACAACGTTTTTAATTTTCCGTTACTAAAGTTAATTTAGCAACCTCGACGCCAAAAGTACTTTTAAATGGTTTCTAATAAACAGAATCAGTGGTCAATTATTACAAAATATTAGGTCTGGAGACATATGCGAGTGTATCAGTGGCTAAAAGTGCCTATAAAAAACTGATTAAAATATACCATCCTGATATAAGTGACAGTCCAAATGCGGAGGAGATGACTCGCCTACTGAATAGGGCAAAGGACCACGTGGGCACAGCACTCGCCAAGGAAAAATATGACCGTAAGTTAAAACTAGCATATCTCAGAGAGATCCAGCGTTTGTCTGGACAGCGGACCACACCACCCCCCGCTGCTGTAAGACCAACCAAAACAGACCTTCAAGAGAAAATAAAAATAGCCAAACTAAACCGCAAGCGAAAAGTAAAATACAACTATGAGCGAAGTCTAAAGTTACTCCCTAACCCCTTCCGAAACATTGGCATAGTGCTGCTCATACTTTGGAGCATGCAGCTCATCTACAGCCACTACTTCTTTCACTACGGTAGCTTTGACCGTACATTGGTCATACTAGGCATCGGATTGATGTTTATAGGAATGACATTTGCCGCTAGTGAAGTGTATACGAAATATATTATCAAGTCCCTAAAAACCAACATTGCATTCAATTTTGAGGTTCGGATTGGCTATACGCTCATACTGGGGTTTATCCTCTCTATAGCTGCTATAAGTGGTCTAAATGAATACCGAGAATACTACCACCTAAAAAACAACTATGATTATGCTTTAGCTACTATAGATTATAAAGCCTCACTTTATGGATTCACTGTGGTAAAGTATGAAGTAGATGGAACGATGTATTTCAAAAGATTGGATGTGGAAACCAATCAACTTATTAAACTCAATAATAGCAGGACTGCTGTGAAATACGCTAAGATAAATCCTATTATCTGTGAGCACGTGACTCCATACCAAGGGTATTTGCTCCCTAGGGATTTGTAGA
>CAWVTM010000105.1:0-6495 GCA_963933305.1 uncultured bacterium | reverse complement strand
AAATAGGTTCTTGTATTCTTACGGATATAGCAGAAACCAATGAGGCTCTTATGTCAGTAGGCTCAAAGCTCTTGCCATAAAAATCACGTACTGTTCGGACTAACGCTTCTTTAAAAGCTGCTACGTGCGTGCCGCCTTGAGTAGTATTCTGGCCATTCACAAAGGAATAATAATCCTCACCATAGTGACTATCATGGGTGATAGCCATTTCTATATCACCCTCTTTCAGATGGATGATAGGATACTTTATCTCTTCCGCGTTGGTTTTTCTTTCTAATAGATCTAGAAGTCCATTCTTGGAGAAGTACTTATTGCCATTGAAATTAATAGTAAGCCCAGCATTCAGGTATACATAGAACCACATCTGATTATCAATGTATTCTGAGATATACTTATGCGTTTTGAATATTTCTATATCAGCGGTGTACTCTACGTACGTACCGTTTTTCTCTTCTGTTTTACCTTTCTCTTCTTTTATGAGGATACCACGCTCAAAGATGGCTGTCATACTCTCACCTTCTCTGAAGCTCTTTACCATAAAGTAAGAGGAGAGGGCATTCACCGCCTTGGTACCTACACCATTTAGACCTACAGATTTTTGGAAGACCTTGCTATCGTATTTAGCACCTGTATTGATTTTACTCACTACATCTACTACCTTACCTAGCGGAATACCACGCCCGTAGTCACGCACGCTCACCTTGTTTTCGGCAAGTTGGATGTCTATGCGTCTACCGTTGCCCATCATAAACTCATCTATACAGTTGTCTACTACTTCCTTCATTAGGATGTAGATACCATCTTCGGCAGATGAGCCGTTTCCGAGCTTACCGATGTACATGCCGGGGCGGAGGCGTATGTGTTCTTTCCAGTCTAAGGACCGGATACTATCTTCGTTATACTGATTTTCAGCCATTTAGCTTTGGTAAGATTATTGTCTATTGCGTAACGTCCAAATGTAGCATACGTGGTCATTATTCGTGAATAGAGGGGCTTATTTTTTTATAAACAGAGGAGTGGATAAATAGCGTTTGGGGTGAGAATAGTAAGTGAGGAACTAGTGAAAAGTGTAAATTTGAAATTGAAATTTGAACCTCTCAATAGATATATTCTACAAGAGGTAGTCATTCTTATAGTTGTGTTTTAGAGTGAATAGGTACAAAATAACAATAATTGTTATTTATCGTTATATTTGAAATATGAATGTTTCACTAAATCCGCATTATGATAGTTTGATAGATGAACTTGTGTCCTCTGGACAATATAATTCTGCTAGCGAAGTAATACGCAGTGGACTAAGACTACTTGAGCAGCAGAATAAGGAGCAAGAGCTAAAAACAGCATACTACAAACAAGAAATACAGAAAGGATTGGACAGTGGAGACGCAGGGTGTTGGGATAAAGATGACTTTTTGAAAAAAGCGAAAGCACGAGCTTCTAAGTAGGATGCTCTTATTATCTAAGACGGTACAAGCAGAGGAAGACCTGTATGAGATTTGGCACTTCATTGCTATAGAAAAACAAAACCCATTGAATGCAGATGCATTTATATTTCAGCTAGATGCTGCTTTTCAAGTCATTGTCCGTACACCAGAAATTGGCGTATTGAAAGAGGAATACTCAAAGAATATTCGACAATACATATTTGGCAATTATCTCATCTTTTATTTGATAAGAATTGATGACATTCAGATTGTAAGAGTTTTGCACGGCAAAAGAGATATTCCTAACTTGTTTTAAACCTTGAACCTCGCCATAGACATATACTATTATAAAACCTATGCTAAGTGTGTGGGCGTGTTATTCCTGTGGGGAGATGACGTGCCTACTAAGGTGATAGAAGCCACCGTAGATGGAGTAGGAGACTATGTGCCAGGAGAATTCTACAAGCGAGAACTACCTTGCGTCATGGCTGTAATAGATCAGGTGAGGAAGTATAAGATAGATTGCATTATACTGGATAGTCATGTTCAGTTAGGAGAAGGGAAAAAAGGCCTAGGTGAATATGTATATGAAGCATTTGACCAGCAGTATCCTATCATTGGTGTAGCCAAAAGTAGTTTTCTTGGGAATGCAGAGTTTGTAAGAGAGGTAAGGAGAGGAGAGAGTGAAAATCCGCTGTATGTGTCTGCTGTAGGATGTGATCTAGACGAAGCTGCGGAATCCATTTTAAATATGCGTGGGGAGTATCGGATACCGACTATCCTGAAGGAGGTGGATAGGATAGGGCGTGCTTCGGTATAATTCTTTTTTTATCATCAAAGAATCACTCAGCATGACACCTACCTAAAATAAATTCAAACTCAAAAATCAAGTTCAAACTCAAATTTTGCCTTGGCAAAAACTTAAAAATATTACTTTATAAATGGTTAACTTCTTTCACGGTGGACACAGTCCAGATACAATTTTGCTTTTGGCGAAATCAGTCGAAGTGACAAGTGCTTACGAGAGAACTACTTTATAGCCAGTTTTAGAGAATTGGTTAATTTGAATCGAAGACGTTTGTCGTTCTAATTGGTTTTGCGATAGCAAAATTGTACCGAAGGAGGACAAACCGAAGAACACAAACAAAAAAAACTCCCTACCCGAAGGAAAGGAGTCTCTCTGGCATTATTTTTAATCTTGCTATGCGGCGTTTATAGAGGTATGTTCCATCATCTTTCGCATATTATTAAGAGCGTATCTCATACGACCTAAGGCAGTATTTATACTGACTCCAGTCATAGTAGCTATTTCTTTGAAGCTAAGATCGCCGTAGTGTCTAAGGATAAGCACTTGGCGTTGCTCTTCTGGTAGCTTGCTTATGACATCACGTACCATAGTCTCTTTTTCATTGCGAATCATCTCCTCTTCACGATTATCTACCGCTAGTTTAATCTTACGAAACACATCTTCACCATCACTACCTGTAATAGTAGGCATACGCTTCATCTTGCGGAAATAGTCTATTGCCATATTGCGAGCGATACGAATAGCCCACGGTAAGAATTTTCCTTCTTCGTTGTACTTCCCTTTTTTAAGATTTTTGATAATTTTGATAAAGGTCTCCTGAAAAAGATCCTCTGCTATATAACTATCCTTTACAATAAGAATAATAGTAGTGAAGATTCTATCCTTGTGACGATTAATGAGCATCTCAAGACACGCTTCGTTGCCTTGTACATACTGCTTTACTAGATTTTGATCTGTGATTTTTGAAGACTGCATAATACCTATACTTTATTAGTTGAAAAAAATGAAAACTGTGTGTTTTTAACTAGTATAGGTTTATCTTATAAGCGTCTTTCTTTTTTAATGTTGCTACAATATAGATTTAAAAATCTAAACTCCCAAGTTATTGTTTCTATATTGAACTATTTAGGTCAAATTTGTGCCCCTTTAGGCCATCGCAAGACATTTACATGACAAAACAAAAATATATAGACATACAAAACGCTCATTTACATAACCTTAAAAATGTAGATGTAAAGATACCTAGAAATCAGCTTACAGTGGTTACTGGTTTATCAGGCAGTGGGAAGTCTAGTTTGGTATTTAATACCTTATATGCAGAGGGTCAAAGACGCTATGTAGAAAGCCTAAGTAGCTATGCTCGTCAGTTTCTGGGTAGGCTAGAGAAGCCTATGGTAGATAATATACGTGGACTGACTCCGTGTATAGCTATAGAGCAAAAAGTAAATACACGAAATCCCCGCAGTACCGTAGCTACCAGTACAGAATTATATGACTACCTCAAGCTGCTCTGGGCACGAGTAGGTAAGACTATGTCACCTATAAGTGGGAAAGAAGTAAAGAAACATAGTACCAGTGATGTCATAAATTATGTATTAGAGTTAAACGTAGGAACTCCAGTATATATCTGTTATCGTCCCATAGAAGTACAAACCAATGAATACTTAGAGACGGCCATGCAAAAAGGCTATAGCAGAATATGGACGAATGGGGAAGTACTCAAGGTAGAAGAAGCTATAGGTAATAAAAAAATCAAAGACTACTATATACTCGTAGATAGACTGAAAGCTACCAGTGCAGATGATGCATATAAAAGCAGACTGTCAGATTCTATAGAGACTGCATTTTGGGAGGGAGAGGGCCAGTGTACGATCATTACAGATACAGAGCAGAAGACTTTTAATAATAAATTTGAGCTAGACGGAATGACTTTTGAAGAACCGTCTGTCAATTTACTTAGTTTCAATAATCCGTATGGGGCCTGCAGTGAGTGTGAGGGTTTTGGAAGTATAATAGGTATAGATCCTGAGTTAGTGATACCTAATCGCTCACTTTCGGTATATGAAAATGCTATTGCTTGCTGGAAAGGAGAGACGCTCAGTCAGTGGAGAGATGATTTCATAGCGTCTTCAGCTAAAACTAATTTCCCGATACACAGGGCTGTATCTGAGCTCACAGAGAAAGAACTCGATTTACTGTGGCAGGGCAATGAACAAGTAAGTGGATTGAATAACTTTTTTAAATACTTACAGTCTAATTCTTACAAGATACAATATCGTGTAATGCTTAGTAAGTACCGCGGTAAGACTACTTGTCCAAGTTGTTTGGGTACTCGTATACGTAAAGATGGTAGCTATGTAAAAATTACTAACCTAGGAGCAAACCCTAAGTTTATAAAAGACAAGAAGCTCTCTTCACTCAGTGATATGCTGCTACTAAATATAGAGCAGGCTTCGGAGTTTTTTAACAGCTTAAAATTAGAGAATCAAGACGCTGAAATAGCAAAGCCTATTTTAATGGAAGTAAATAATAGACTAGACTACCTTATGCGTGTAGGTCTAAGCTATTTGGGACTTAATAGACTGAGTAACTCACTCAGTGGTGGTGAGAGTCAGCGAATAAACCTGGCTACATCACTAGGCAGTAGCCTCGTGGGTAGTAGCTACATTTTAGATGAACCCAGCATAGGGTTGCACAGTAAGGATACCGAGAGACTCATCTCTGTACTCCAAAACCTGAAAGAAAAGGGAAACACAGTGGTAGTGGTAGAGCATGATGAGGATATGATGCGTACCGCTGATTTTGTTATAGATATGGGACCAGAGGCAGGTCACCTTGGAGGAGAAGTAGTATTTGCAGGTCACTATAGTGAGCTAAAAGGGAAAGATACGCTTACTGCTAAGTATCTAGATAATGTGGAACGGATAGAGATACCCAAAACGAGACGTAAGTGGAACAATAGGGTAAGTCTCCTAGGAGCAAGTCAGCATAATCTCAAAGGAATAGACGTGGATATTCCGCTTAATACACTTACTGTGGTCACGGGAGTAAGCGGTAGTGGTAAGACTTCTCTAGTAAAAGGGATACTTTATCCTGCGGTACTGCGAGAGACTCAGCAATACAGTACACAGCGTATCGGCGAGGTGAGAGAGATTAAAGGTGATTTTAGCTCATTCTCAGCAGTAGAGCTAGTGGATCAGAACCCGATAGGAAAGTCCAGTCGAAGTAATCCCGTAACGTACGTGAAAGCGTATGATGCTATAAGAGAGCTATTTAGTACTATGCCTATAGCTAAACAGCGAGGATTTAAGACGAAGCATTTCTCATTTAATGTAGATGGAGGAAGATGTGATAACTGCCAAGGAGAAGGAGAGGAAGTAGTAGAAATGCAGTTTATGGCGGACCTACATCTTACGTGTGAAGAGTGCAATGGCAAAAAATTTAAGGAAGAAGTACTCGAAGTAGAGTTCAAGCAAAAAAGTATTTATGATGTACTGAACCTTACGGTAGAAGAAGCAGTAGACTTTTTTAGAGGACAAAAGACTATAGTGAATAAGCTCCTACCTCTGCAAGAAGTAGGTCTAGGCTATGTAAAGTTAGGACAGAGTAGTAATAGCCTCAGTGGTGGAGAAGCACAGCGTATAAAGCTGGCTACATTCTTAGGCAAATCTCAGAATAAGGACAAAGTACTCTTCATATTTGATGAGCCTACTACAGGTCTTCACTTCCATGATATCAAGAAACTACTCAAGTCATTTAATGCTTTGGTAGATAAAGGACACAGTGTAGTAGTGATAGAGCATAATCTAGATGTAGTGAAATGTGCAGATTGGGTGATAGACTTAGGACCAGAAGGAGGAGATAAAGGAGGCGAGCTCATGTTTGCTGGTATTCCAGAAGACCTAGCTAAAAGCAAGAAATCGGTAACTGGTCAGTTTTTGAAGGAGAAGATGTAAGGTGGTTAATTGTTTGACTATCGGTCTTCTAATTTGGCAACAAAATCTTCAAGATTACCTGCGATAATTGTATGTATCTTTGAGCTTTGTTCGTTATAACTATGCATTAAGTCCGAAACACTCTATCCGCTTTAAAACCCAAGCCATATAGTATTCTTCAGTCTCATACTATGAATACTATTCAATTATTGTAGAACCTACTTCTCCTCATCAAACCACAGCGTATAGAACTTACGACCGTTCGCGTCTTCGCCTCGCTCTATCTTATTTCGGTCTCCGTGCACGTACACTGAGAAGTTCTTATCTA
>CAWVTM010000104.1:0-6587 GCA_963933305.1 uncultured bacterium | reverse complement strand
AAGATGGTAGTTTCAAGGTGAGAGGATTCCAAAAACAAGCAAACGACCCTACTCTAGGTAATATTACGAATGTAACTACTACTGGTGTTGGCCTATTTTACCGGTATCAGTTTGATAGTTTTAGACTGAAAAGAAAGAATAAGAAAAAAGGGAAATTGACAGAAAATGAATGAATTTATTGAAGCATAAATATTAAATCAGAATAGTATTTTGATATACACTGATTCTGCCATTTACCAACTAAGAATAGTCCTAGCTCTAATCTAGCGTTCTCCGCTATTGGAAATCTGTAGTGAGTTTAAACCTAAGTACCCTTCTATTCCCATTATCACACACCCAAAGTATCTTATTCTTATAAGCTACAGCAGTAGGACCATTGAACTGCGTGAGGGCGTCTCCTCTGCCACCGAAACTGGCCATCTGATACTTAGTGGAAGCTGCTCCTGGAGGTGGCTGCACTCCTTCTAGACCTGTACTGGTAAATTGATAGAGTGAATCCTTAGCTTCATCCACTACGAATATGAAGTTAGTCCCATCACCCGTCACTAGCGTAGATACCGGCCTATTAAATTTATCTGGATCTCCCAAGTTACCGTCTGACACTGTTTTATCACTTTCAAAAAGCAAACGAGGCTCATAGTTAGCACCAAAGTCTGATTCAATGTAGTCTATCACTTGTACCTTTATAGAGGTGTTTTCTGATACGGATGTGTACACAAAATGGTCTGGACCACCGGCACTTATCTGTGGTGGTTGCACGAAAGAGGATATTCCCATAGGCTTCTTAAAGTAATCTCTAAAAAACCCACTCGGTGTATTCACCGCTATTGGAGTACGATAAGTACCATCTGCATTAAAAAGCAAAATAGCGTCATCTGGACCTCCAAATTTTTGAGGATTATTATCTCTACCCGTTCGGGTTACGTAAAATCTATTGTCCTGTAATATTGCTATCTTATTGAAGGATACAGCAGTATCCGTACCTGAGAAAGTGGATTTAAAATACCTAGGATGAGCTATAGTATCTACTACCTGTGCATACTGTATTCCATAAGATGCTCCTGGTCCGTGTAAATCTACTTTATAAATACACGACACTATAAAGGTATCACTACCTACTACCCGGTCTACGGTACCTATGGCCAGTAAGTCTAAACTTCTGTTTTGAGCGATAGACTTTACTCCTCTCAATGAGAATCGACCCAGCTCTCTGCCACTCTCATCTAATGAGATAATCTCTTCTGTACCCGCATCTACCACGTAGATAAGCTCATCATACCCAGCTATGACATCTACTGGACTTAGAAAACGGGTAAGAGCTGGCTCCACTGGCACATAGGCCACTTCTCTAGCTAAATACTCAGGTACTTCTATGAAATCAATAGGAGTCTTTTTACCAAAGAACCCTTCGCATCCTGCTAATAAAAACAACCATGCGATCAGACTATACTGCGTATATTTCTTCATTCTCTTTTATCTTGATTAAAGGGTAATCTTACTCCAAGTAGGTGCTGTACTCCCATTCTATTCGTAGGATTAACGCCATAGTCTATGTAGAGTGGATGACTGCCTATGCGAGTCTTTACACCCACTCCCGCAGTAGGGTAGTTTTGTCCTTTTACGCTAAGCTTATATCCTAGTCTAAGGTAGAGTAGCTCTCTCAGACTGAGTTCACTGCCCAGACGTACGTTTTCTGCATTATCACTAGGATGATTAAGCTCTACGGCCACGAGTAGTCGCTTATTATCTTTTTCATAAGGCACAAGTGAAAATCCCATTTTGAATAGGGTAGGAGTAGTGTACTTGCCTAAAGTGACCTCTGTACGGTTAAACTCACTCTCTAGATCAGAACCAAGCATCTGTGAGTTTCCCCCAAAATTCTTTACTACTACTGCAAAGGTGAGGTCTTTGAAATCTGTAGCATATAAAAACCCGATATCCCCTGCTACTGTATGATTACTATACGTAGCTATCCCTTCATATATGTAACGTAATCCTACTCCTATACTGAAATTCTTAGAAAGATACTGTGAGTAGTTTACACCTAGAGCGGTATTATTAGCATAAAATAGCTGACCAGTACCGTTAGGCTCAAACTCTGTCCGCACTTCCATAGCCCCACTATTGAGTGTATTTACATTGAATCCGATTACCGAACCACCTTTTAGCTTGATAGCTGCACCTGCAAATGACTGCTGTATACCTGCACCCACAGAAGTATTACTAAGAGCTAGTCCCGTATTCTCTATCTGGACTAATGCTGCAGGGTTATTCTCTGAGCTGTAATGCGTTCCCTTATTAGCCACACTAGCACTCGCCATGGCAAAAGAAGCTGGATTAAGATCATTTTTAAGAAAACTCAAGGCACTCAGACCAGCACGCTGTCCTCCAAAATTTGGCAATATCTGTGCTTGTGCTGAAGCACATAGAGCCACGAGTAAAATAAGGTTTAATCTTCTCAAAACTGTGCAACAAAAGTACTAAACGATAGTAAGACTAAAACACCTTGTTTGTTAATATTACATTAACACCTACTAAAAGCTAATCTCAAGAGACACATAAGGTAGAATCGGCATTAACTTATTACAGTCATATGTTGTTATGTAGTTCCCATTTTCATTCGCACGAGTCACTATAAATTAGAAACAAATGGGCTTCTGAAGTTTGTGACCATGAGCAAACTTCATAAATTACACCAATATCAGCTATGGAATTAATTGCCATACTACTAGTCCTATACTTTTAAGAACAGTTCTCATACATTTGTGAACTGGTGAAATTGCACAAATTAAATCTCAAACCGAACCGATATCTTTATGCTTCCATAAATCCTATACTCTGTATCCTGCTGCTGCTATCTATATCTAGCTGTAAAGATGACGATGCTGTAGTAGTGCCTGAAGAAGATTTCGTATCTGACTTTTATGCTAACGCAAGTTCGCTTACCATCCAAGTGGCTTACGAAGAAGAAGCTTCTCCATTTATAAAATACAATACCTCAGATGCCTGGAATGTATGCCGACAAAACATCACCAACCTACTAGCTCCTCGCGGCATAAGTGTCCGTGTGCCTATTAAACTAAGCGAGATGACTAACCTCGGTATCCTAGAGCAGAATAACTATACAAGAGAAAACCTAGAAAGACTAGCAGGAGAAGTACAACAATTTAATAATAAAACTGCCGATAAAGGAGCGGTCATACTGTTCTTAGCTGGTTACTATATAAGGGATGGCAGCCCTCAAAACAAAATACTTGGTATCAACTTGGACGGCACACCTATATTAGCGGTATTTAAACCTGTAGTAACATCTGCGTCTAATAATGCTGCGGAACAGGCTCTCATAGAGCAAAGCACCGTAGTACACGAGATAGGCCACGCACTCGGCCTTGTCAATAACGGAGTCCGTGCTACGAGTGCACACGATGATGCCGAGCATGGTGCCCATTGTAAAAACACTACTTGCGTAATGTACTGGCAAAATGGCGGAGCGGAAGTACAGCAATTCATTCAACCATTATTAGTTAACGGATCGGTGGAGTTATTCGGAAATCAGTGCAAAACAGACATCAAAGCAAAATAATTCTATACTTTTGACCTGAAGATTAAGAAAACACCCTATGAAAAACATCCTATTAATTTTACTCTTTTCACTAGCCATACAAGCTAATGCACAAGATATAGAGCACTTCACGAAGCTTAAATCCGCAGGTCCTATTCCTGATTTTTTTGTTAAATTTCTAGATGAAAAGATCTCAGCAGATGATGAGAAACTAAAAAAAGACAACTCTATTTCGAATAAAAATGCAGCAGATTTCAGTGCTATAACGAACTATAAACTCCAGCAACTCGTGCAGAGCGGAAAGGTTCTCTATGGAGACCCGCTGACAGAATACGCTAATGGAGTACTGGATAAATTAAAAGCAGTAAGTGAAGAAGACCTTGACTTCGTCCAATTATATACACTAAAGTCCAATGAAGTAAATGCCTTTGCTACGCACCAAGGTGTGATTTTCATCACAGTAGGACTCATAGGCCAATTAGAGAACGAAGCCCAGCTAGCCTTTATACTCGCTCATGAACTCACTCACGTAATAGAGAAACACAATAAACTTTCCTATCAGTACTCACAAGACTTGATAAAAAAATCTAGGTATGGAGATCAAGCCATTTCAAGCTACTATAAATACTCAAAGGATAACGAGGAAGATGCTGATAAAGCTGGATTTAAACTCGCTTTAAATGCCGGTTACAAAGCGGAATCTCTGAATAAGACCTTTACAGTGCTGCTCTACTCCTACTTGCCAATAGATGAGCAGGTTGTAGACTTCTCATTCATAGAAAATGAGCAATTTAAAGTAGGAGATAACTTTAAGATAAAGGAGAAGTATATCCATGAAATTTCTGCAGAGGAAGACATAGATGATGAGTTTCTCACACATCCCAATATAAAGACAAGACGTGAAAATGTAAGTAACATTCTACGAGCCAATAAAAAGGACGATGATAGCAAGGTGTATATCTATGGAACACCAGAATCGTTCATAGCATTGCGTACGCTCGCCCGTTTTGAGATGATGAATATCTTCATCCGACGAGCGGATTACGCCAGAGGACTATATCACAGCTTAATTATGCGGAAAGCTCATCCAGAAAATCAATTTCTCTTAAATAGCCAGTCTATGATTTGGTATGGTCTATCTGCTTTCGAAAACAGATCTGACGATATTCCCTATACTCTATCTTACCGTAAACAAGAAGGTGAGATACAACACCTATATTACTTCCTTAACAAGTTAAATAAAAGCGAACTTTCTACGCTCGCAGCTCAACAAATTTGGCAAAATAGCTTAGCCTATCCAGATAACCAATTTCTCCAGTCACTCAGAACAGAAGTATTGCGAGACTTTGTCTCTTTTGATGGCAACAAGCTAGGCTCTTTTGGCACTCAGCCACCAGAACTAATTGATTCTACTGAAAAAGTCGACCAAGAAGAACCAGATAAGACATTAAGTAAATATGAAAAAATAGCACAAAAACGTAAGTCTGAAAAATCAGAAGACGACTTCTACTACTCACTGCTTGATGTGATAAACAATAAAAATTTCATACTAGCTGTAGATGAAGCTAAAGATAAGTTAACGAAGAAGGAAGCACGCATAGAGGAGCTCGAAGATCAATACAAAAATCCTCAAAAAAGCACTATGGATGTGCCTTCTCTGATAATGACTACGCCTAACTTCCACGCTCAAGACAGTAGAAAATCTGCCAAATCAAATGTTAATAAAAATGATCTCAACGAAACTAAACTAGTCAATTTAGTGAAAGACAATGCAGAAAAACTGGATATCACTCTCAATTTTGTAGACAACTTCAGAGACCCTAGTTTTACCACAGAAAACTATAATGAGTTCAGTCAGTTGTACGACTACTTAGGAGAGCGATCTCAGTTTGAAGGAATGGACTTCATCCCTTACAATGCTCAATATATGAGCTCTATTACGGATAAGTACACTAGCAAATATGTAGGTCTAATAAACATCTACACCGAAGTAGAAAAACGCCCATTTAATGCTGGCTATGCTTTACTATCAGCAGTCGTATTTTATGCCTTCCCACTGTACCTGAAATGGCAACTCACCGCAGACAAAACAACTGATTACGGCTTCTTTATATTGAACCTTGAGACTCATAATCCTGCATTTAGCAGTACTAAACGCTTCAATGCAGACATTAATATACACATGCAAAATGCTCACATCTACAATTCACTAAATCAAATTAGAAAAAAATGAGAGTTCTATTAGTACTGATATCCGCCTTTTCTGTATTCTGGGCTCAAGCACAGATGGTAACGGTAAAAGAAAAACCATCCTTTTATCTGGGGAAGCGATTTACTGCTGATCTTAGTTTAAAATATCAACTTACCAATGCTCCGCAAAAGCCCTTTGAAAAATATGAAGACCGCGATCGATTGGTAAATCTGTATTTTCATATAGATCCTGAAGTTAAGTTTAACTATGCTTTAAGTAATAAAGTCGCTTTATACGCAAAGATGGGCCTCACCAGAACATCTCATCTGCCTGAATATGATGGGAATTCGTACTTCCAAACGGACTTATCTGGAAACTCATTAGGTTTGGGTTTTTCATTTTTCAAAAAAAAGAAAGGAGCAATCGCTCCAGTGGGTCGTTATTTCAGCTTTGGTCTTTCTAGACATTCCTATACGTTGACGCCTGGAGTAATAATAAGATCCCAAAGTCAAACAGTAGAAGAATCACCCGAATCCTTTTCCATTCCATTGCGAAATTATTCGTTTGATCTGGAGTTTGGCACTAAAAACCTTATAACCAGTAAGGTATATTATAATTTTTCATTCCAGCTTACTGGCAACTTTGGTACGAGTCAAGTCGTAAGAACTATAGAAGACGAAGGTTATGAGGATTTAGGCTTTGTGATAGGAAATAGAATACGGATAAAAGATTTGGCACTATTCAAAATAGGGTTGGGTTACGTAGTGTTTTAAGAAACCTTATACCAATTTAGTTTTTAAGTGTCGTATAAATAAATTGAGTTTATCGAAGGTT
>CAWVTM010000103.1:0-6646 GCA_963933305.1 uncultured bacterium | reverse complement strand
ATTGCTAAGCCTAATAAGAAACCCTTGTAATATGCTGCAGCACCTATATCTAGTGACACTCCTCTTGTTGGGTTGTGTTTCTTTATCTCGTTTAGGATTGGGTCATTGGGGTCTCTAAAATTTAGCTTTGTTACATCTATGCTGTTTTGCAGCACTCCAATATTTACGCCTGATCGTAGTTCAAAACCGTTTTTGCTAAAAGCGTGATTAATATTTGCCTTTAAGGCATCGCTTCTTGTGCTTCCTACACTTTCACTTTTCACCTCTGACCCAAACCCCAATCCGCTTTTCAGATTATAATTAGTAAGCAATGAATATGTAATAGGATTGCCTTGCAAAGTAGGCATCTGGTTTCTATAGTTCAACTGCACACCAAAATCGCTCTGAGCACCTACCAGTGCAGGGTTGAAGTGATTGATGTTTCCTGTTTTTTGAGTGAAATGAGGGTTTTGGGCTTGTGATTTTAAAACCACCAACACCAGAATAAAAATAAAGAGAATACTTTTCATATCTCTCAAAGATAACTATTTTAGTAGCAGACTCACCCTCTCATCACCACAAACACGAGATAACCTACGTATGCGGTTAAGAATAATATACCTGTAGGTTTTCCTATCTGATTTTTAGCTTTGCCAGTCATCAGACTGAAGAGGATAAGTGCCGTAGCTAAAAGGAGTACGACAATGTCTGAATTAATAGTAGGACTATATTTCATAGGGCTTATGACTGCACTGAGTCCCAGCACCCAAAGCAAGTTAAAGATATTAGACCCTATTACATTGGCTATGGCAATGTCTGTATTTTTTTTATATGCCGCTACTGCTGAGGTGACTAGCTCAGGCAGAGAAGTGCCTATAGCCACTATGGTGAGACCTATCATTTTCTCGCTCAGACCAAAAGTTTTAGCGATGGCTACCGCTCCGTCTACCACCCATAGTCCTCCTAAGAACAATCCAATCATGCCCAAAAGTATATAGAGAATAGACTTTCCCATAGGCAACACCTCATCTGGAGCATCCTCCAGCATATCTGCACGTCCACTTTTAGCTAAGTTTATGATATAGACCATAAATAATCCAAAGACCAACAATAGGACTACTCCGTCTAGTCTACTTATCGTCAGTTCATAATCAGGATTAAAAATAGGAGCATTTGCTACAAAGGCAACGAGCAAAAGTGCTATAATGGAGTAAGGTATTTCTGAAAATATGGTGCTTTTTTTTATGGTTAACGGGTAAATAATAGCTGCTACGCCCAATATAAGCAGTATGTTAGCAATGTTAGACCCTATCACATTTCCTATGGCTATCTCAGAAGCCCCTGAGCTGCTAGCGAGTATATTTACTATGAGTTCAGGCATACTCGTGCCCATACTTACTATAGTGAGTCCTATTACAAGGTTAGATACATTGTATTTTTTAGCTATGGAGGCGGAGCCTGCTACTAGCCAGTCGGCACCTTTTATGAGTAAAACAAAACCGATAACGAAGAGAATGTATATAAGCATTTTGTGCTGCAAATATGTGACTTTCTTTTATTTGTCTAGCTACGGTCAGTTTATCTTGTTTTATCACATAAGTAACGATTCATATTGGTCAAGCTATTGCAGTTATCTTACGTTTGCTCATTATATAACAAAACATAATGAGACTATTTAACCTAGTACTGAGCATTTTAATCGCTTTTCCCCTATTTGCACAGCAGTTTAGTATAAGTGGCAGAGTAAAAGATGCTTCTAACGGTGAAACACTACTAGGAGCTACTATACTTATAGAGGGTGGCGGCGGAGCCGTTACCAATGAGTATGGGTTTTATTCAGTGACACTAGATGCAGGGACGTATAACATCACATACAAGTACCTAGGATATGATGACGTGGTAAAAAAAATTATTCTAGATGACAACAAGACTGTAAATATAGAGTTAGGAGAAAAAGCCAACGTAATAGGTGCAGCAGTAGTAAGTGCCAAGGCCATTGAGAGACGTGTAGAGAATAAGAAGATAAGTGTAGTGAAGTTAGAAACTTCTAGGATCAAGGAAATTCCGGTAATATTTGGAGAAGTAGATATTCTTAAGACGATTACGTTACTTCCCGGTATCCAGTCTGCTGGCGAGGGTAATTCTGGTTTTAATGTTCGCGGAGGATCACAAGATCAAAACTTGATACTGCTGGACGAGGCTACAGTATATAACGCATCGCATCTTCTAGGATTTTTTAGTGTATTTAATGGTGACGCAGTAAAAGGTTTAGAGGTGTACAAGGGTGGAATACCTGCTAAATATGGAGGTAGATTATCTTCAATAGTTGACATTAAGATGAGAGATGGTAATGCTAAAAAATTTGCTGCCGTAGGCGGAATTGGTACGATCTCCAGTAGGCTGACCCTTGAAGGCCCTATAATAAAAGACAAGTCTAGTTTTATGATAGCGGGACGTAGAAGCTATGCTGATATTTTTTTACCGCTTGCCCCAGACGAAACCATTCAAAACAGTAAACTGTTTTTCTATGACTTAAACTTAAAAGCAAACTATGAGCTAAGCGATAAGGATAGATTGTATGTAAGTGGATACTTTGGTAGAGACGTGCTTGGACTGAGTGAGCTTTTCGGTATCAATTGGGGTAATGCTACAGCTACGCTAAGATGGAACCACCTCGTAAATGAAAAGATGTTTGTCAATACGTCTTTAGTATACAGTGATTTTAATTATGGAGTAGATATCAACTTTGCAGATAACGCAAGCTTTGGTCTAGACCAGTCTATCAATGACATTTATATCAAGTCCGACTGGACGAACTTTATAAACCAAAAAAGTGAGCTAAACTTCGGTGGTCAGGTTATTTATCACAGGTTTAATCCGGGACTATTTGCTCCCAATAATGAGGAGTCTGCACTTATATTTACAGAGATACAGATAGAAAAAAGAAAGGCCTTAGAAAGTGGGTGGTACATAGATCATGAGTATAAGCACAGCACACGTCTAAACTTTAGATACGGGTTACGTTTATCTACCTTTAGTAATATAGGAGGATCAGAGTACACGTATACTAAAGACCCAGATACTAATGAGCCCATCTCAGCACTCACTACAAGAGATTCTTTTGGGTCTAGCGAGATTTACAATACCTATGCCGGTTTAGAGCCTAGAGCATCTGTCAGTTATAATCTGAACAGTACCTTAGCAATTAAGGGTTCTTATAACCGTACATTTCAGTATGTGCAGCAAGCTACCAATACAGCATCCTCCTTTCCTACGGACCAGTGGTTTAGTGCAAATAAAAATATAAAGCCACAGCGAGCAGATCAGGTAGCCGTTGGACTATTTAAAAACTTTGACTTGGGACTAGAGACTTCTGCGGAGATCTACTATAAGTGGATGGATAATCAAATAGATTATAGAGATAATGCAGCCCTAGCGTTTAACGAAAATCTAGACGGCGAGTTGCTTACTGGAGACGGCTGGGCGTATGGAGCAGAGTTTTATGTAGCTAAAACAGAAGGGAACTCTTCTGGATTTATCTCTTATACGTGGGCTAAAACGATGCGTCAGATCAATGGTATCAGTGGAGATAATCCGTATGTAGCTGGTTTTGACAGAAGACACAACGTTTCTGTAGTATTCACTCAAAAGTTTAGTAAGAGATTACTGGCTACTGCCTCATTTGTGTTTGCCAGTGGACAGCCACTTACTACTCCGGTAAGTAAGTACTTTTATAATGGAGAGTGGCAGACTAACTATAACGACCAAAAGCGTAATAACTTTAGGTTGCCAGCCTATCACAGGGCAGACATAGGAGTGACGCTGAAGAGCAAAGAAAAGCCAGACAAAAGATTTAAGAGCAATTGGAACTTTTCCATTTATAATTTATACAATAGAGAAAATCCTTATGCTCTGTATTTTAGAGAGATACAAGATGCAGATTTAGTTAAATTTCCAGATGCCCAGGTAGGAAATACGGGAGCATTTCAAACCACCCTTTTCAAAATTATACCAGCCATTACGTGGAACTTTGAATTTTAAAAATAAATTTATGAAAAAATTATTATTTGTAATATTAGTTGCATTTGCATTCACCGCTTGTGAAACAATAGTGGATATAGAGATACCTTCCGAAGGATCTCGTATAGTAATAGAAAGCGAAATATACAATACCAAAGACATTTGGAAAGTGAAGCTTTCTGTTAACCAACCCTACTTTGATCAAGATAGTGTAGATTATATATCTACTGCGTCTGTATTTATTACTGAGCTAGGTGGAGATACCGTATTCTTAAACTATACAGATACTGGACTTTATGTATCTGCAGATAGCCATCAGTGTGTCGTGGGAGGTTCTTACGAGCTTAGTGTGGCTTATAATGGGCAGGTGTATAGGGCCATAGAAGAGTTGCAAAATGCTTTTCCGATCGATGAGTTATTGTCTTTCTTCTTGCCTCCTAATGATAGACTATTCCCTACAGGAAACTACGTTTTTGTGCAGGGGCAATCTGACGCCACAAAAAAGAATTATTATCTTTTTAAGACCTATAGAAATGACACCCTGAAATCTACGGATTTAGACGATGACGGATTTGGTTCTGTTTCATTGCTCAATTCGTTTTTTGATGTCAATGATATCTTGGGAGAGATAGAGCGTGGCAGCCTACCGAGACCTATTCTATTTGACGTTTCTACGGGCGATACGATTGTAGTGGAGCAGTTTGCTATTACAGAAGAGTATTATAAGTTCAGATTAGATCTTAGTGCTCAGCAAGGTAGAAGTGGAACTCCATTTGACCCACCGCCGGCCAATCCCAATAATAATATTAGCAATGGTGGATTAGGATACTTCTCTGTAGCTCATAAAGAGCGTGCAGAGTTAGTAGTAGAGTAGTTAGTTTTAATACTCACCTCGGAGCTTATCTAGCAGCGAGTTTAGCGTTTCAAACTCCTCTGACGTGAGAAGGTTGTGTTTAGCGATGACTTCGGCTACTAAGCCGTTGAGTCTGATGAGTAGCTCCTGACCCTCTTCATTGATATGTATATCTAACTGTCGTTTGTCATACTCGCACATACTTCTTACCGCATAACCCTTAGTGCATAGTTTATCTACCAGTCTAGATGTGTTAGACATTTTGTCTACCATACGAGAGGTTATTTCATTCACAGATATTGGTTTTGGATGCTGTCCTTTAAGGATACGGAGCACGTTAAACTGCTGGAGCGATATAGTATGAGATTTAAGAGCGGTGTTGATTAGACCAGAAAGGTAGCTATTCGTGAAAGATATGTTTACCAAGGTCTTCTCTGTTAAGTTGGCAAACCCTTTTTGTTGTATTTGGTCCTCTATTCCCATATTATGTGTAACAACACACAAATATCTGAAATGTTCGCCGATGTATATCGACCGTATATCCAAGAGTGCTTTGTTTTAGGTGTAGATCTATTAAAAACCAATGAATATTGCGGCTGTTATAAATTATATGTCCAGACTTGTTTCATTAGGAATATTTTTCTTAATTTTTTTAGCCATTGACTTTTATGTTTTTCAAGGGTATAAACTGCTAGTTCGCAGGTGGGTGCCGAGCTATACCACACTTATGAATGTCCTGTACTGGGCCATTCCGCTAATATTGGTCGGTCTTATCATAGCCACGGTGGTGTGGTCGCCTAATCCGTCTAAGAGCAAGGTGATGATGTGGTCCACTAGCATCTTATTTGGGTTATTTATAGCCAAGTTCGTCTGGTTATTATTTATGGTTATAGATGACATAGTGCGTGTGGTGAAGTATGCAGGTAGCGGGTTTAAACTAGAACCGGGAGTGAAAACCATCAGTCGATCAGAGTTTGTAGTTACTACTGGGGCATTGGCGGCAGGATCTCTTTTTGGTACTATGGTATACGGGATAGCTCGTGGTGCACATAATTATCAGGTGCACAATAAAGTACTGAAATTAAAAAACTTACCAGCGGCATTCCAAGGATTTAAGATAGTACAGATCTCAGATGTCCACTCAGGTAGTTTCTGGAGCAAGGACGGAGTGCGTAGAGGCATACAGATGATTTTAGATCAAAAGCCAGATGCTATATTCTTCACTGGAGATCTCGTAAATAGTACCAGTGCCGAGTTTGACGGCTTTAAAGAGATTTTCAATAAATTACAGGCCGAGCATGGTGTGTATTCTGTACTTGGTAATCACGATTATGGGGACTATTCCCAGTGGCCTGACAAGAATGGCCTTACCAAAGAGCAAAATTTACAGCAACTGAAAGATCACCATGCAGACATGGGATGGAATCTATTGATAAATGAAAATAAAGTCATAGAAAAAGACGGAGATAAGCTTGCCATACTAGGGGTAGAAAACTGGAGTGCCCATCGTCGTTTTCCTAAGTATGGCAAGCTGAGTGAGGCATATGCGGGCATAGAAGAAGTAGAAAATAAGCTGCTGCTTTCTCATGACCCAAGTCACTGGCGAGCAGAGGTGCTCAAGGATTACCCCAGTATAGATGTTATGTTTGCGGGGCATACACACGGTATGCAGTTTGGGATAGACACCAAGTACTATAAGTGGAGTCCTGTGAAATATCAGTACCCTGAGTGGGCAGACCTGTACGAAGAGAAGGGTCAGTATCTCTATGTAAACCGAGGTTTTGGATATTTAGG
>CAWVTM010000102.1:0-6668 GCA_963933305.1 uncultured bacterium | reverse complement strand
AAAGGGTCTTTCACCTCGGCAATAAAACAAAAACTTGGAAAATTTGAAAAAGCACACAGTGGCACCTTATTTCTAGATGAAATAGGTGACATGAGCTTGTCTGCTCAAGCTAAGGTGCTTAGAGCGTTGCAAGAAAATAAGATAACTCGTGTAGGTGGGGAAAAAGACATAAATGTAGATGTCCGAATAATAGCAGCTACCAATAAAGATCTAATGCAAGAGATAACAGACGGTAATTTTAGAGAAGATTTATACCATCGTATCTCAGTGATAGTAATCCATGTACCTACCTTAAATGAGCGTGTAAGTGATATTCCTATACTTGCTGAAAGATTCATGGAAGAAATATGCCAAGATAATGGTATCAATAAAAAACAAATTACCGCCGGAGCTATGGATGCACTTAAAAATGTATATTGGAGTGGTAATATCCGTGAACTACGCAATATTATAGAACGTCTTATAATCCTTTGCGATGCTAAAATCACAGAAGATGATGTACAGTTATATGCTAATAATGGTAAGAAGCGACCAGGTACTATAGATGCTATAACTGAGTTCAGTAGATTCCAAGAATTCAAAGATTATGCAGAACGTATGTTTATAGATGCCAAGTTAAAGAAGAATAACTGGAATGTAGCTAAAACTGCTTCTGAGATAGATATACAAAGAAGTCATCTCTACAATAAGATCGATAAATTTGATTTAAAGAGAGATAAAAAGTGATAGGAACAGATGTAGCCCTAGCCGCATCACTGCTTAAAGAAGGAAAACTGGTAGCCATACCTACTGAGACAGTTTATGGTTTAGGGGCTAATGCGTTAGATAGTACAGCTATCGCTTCTATATACGCGGTAAAAAATAGACCCACTTTCAATCCACTGATTCTTCACTTTGCAAGTTGGGAAGCTGCTCAACCCTATGTAAAAGAGGTGCCAGAGGAGATAACTAGATTGGCATCAAAATTTTGCCCTGGATCCATTAGCTTCTTACTCCAAAAGACAGACTTGGTGTCAGACATAGTTACTGCAGGTTCTAGCCACGTGGTAGTTCGTGTGCCTGATCATCCAGTAACCTTAGAATTACTATCTCTTCTAGACTTTCCTTTAGCTGCACCTAGTGCTAATATATCCAATACTGTAAGTCCTACTTCTGCCCAACACGTAGAAGACGGTCTAGGTGACCAAATAGGATACGTACTAGATGGTGGAGAAAGTAAGATAGGCGTAGAAAGCACAATTGTAAGCTTTCAAGATAATCACGTGAATATACTCCGAGAAGGGGGCGTATCAAGAGAGGATATCATATCCCTAGGGTTCATTGTTAAAAATAGTAACACTGAAGCTATACAAACTCCAGGACAATTTAAGAAGCACTATGCTACTAAAAAACCAATATACCTAGTGGAGAGTATCTCTGACTACTTAGAGAAGAACTCTGACAAACGTTGCTCTGCACTTCTTTACGAGAAGAGTAAAGTAAGCTGTACTGCCTACCTCCTATCTACTAACTATGACCTAGCAGAGATAGCCAACAATCTATTTGCTACTATGCGAAGAGCAGACGCTGATGATACGGATCTCATACTTATAGAACACATAAAAGAGGAAGGTATAGGCAGAGCTGTAGCTGACAGGCTTAGAAGAGCTAGCATATCTCTTAATGCTTAACGGCTAACTTCCTTTTGGTTTACACCACTAGATCAGCTCACTAATTCCTCCATTCGCCTAAAATAGCTTTTAGGTCTCGTATTGCTTACTACGACTCATCCAAATAAAACACTAATTTATAGTATTCTGATAGAGGTTACATAAAAAAAGCCCCTCCGTAAGGAGAGGCTTAGTACCCGGAACCGGGGTCGAACCGGTACGCCTTGCGGCATCGGTGTTTGAGACCGACGCGTCTACCAATTCCGCCATCCGGGCATTTGTATTACTGCTATTGGTATGCAGCTAACTAATCCTAGTCTGTTTATAAAACCCAAACCGCTCTAATTCAATGCGAATTTATCCAGAGTTTCTTTGATACGCAACAGATACTTTTGTTTTAAGTAAAAATCTTTTATTTCCTGAAGAATGACTACTCTATCCTCTTGATTACTAGTTAAGTCAGCCTTTTTACATTGTGATAGTATTGATTCATCAAGACCACTATTAATACCACTCCACTCTGACAATGCTATTTCGTACGTTTTGGCATCAAAATCCATCTGTAAATCCATCAAAGACTCATTGATATCCATCACCTGCATAAGAAACTCCTGTGGTATAGCATTTCCACTCTCTTCTAACATTCCATTGAGTTTAAGTATATAATGCACCCTATTCGTAAATTTTGACAATGCTTTGTATCCTGAATTACATACACTTGTCACTCTCAGTGCTTCGTCATACTTCAGTACATCTTCTATAAAGTAGTCAGGATGATTCGTTCTACTAATGTCTTGGTAGCGTTTTTTAAGTGCTAACTCGTCTACAATAAACTTCTCTTTTATTTCGAAAAATGCGAAATAGTCATCCATTGCTATTAATTAAAGATAGCATTAAAGAAATCTATGAAGATAATGAAGCCCATTAAGGCAAATAATATCACCATACCTACTACTTGGAAGTAATACATTACTTTCTCTGGAAGTGGCTTACGTCTCACCATCTCTACCAATAAAAATAGTACGTGACCTCCATCTAATGCAGGTATAGGAAGTAGATTCATAAATGCAAGGATGAAAGATAACATACCTGTAATCTCCCAAAAACGCTGCCAGTTCCAAGTAGGTCCAAATATTTTAGCGATGCCTAGCGGCCCACTTACAGACTTTACTGGATTCAGTTTACCAGCGAACATAAGACCGAATGCATTTATATTATCTCCTAGGGCAGAAAGACCTTTTTTAGTCCCTGCAGGAAAGGATTCAAAGAAACCATACGATGTCTTTTGTGCTTTACTCATTAGCTCTGTAGGCTGAGCTATAGCGATCCCTATGCTACCAGCAGTATCTAATGAGAGCATCATAGCTACCGTATCACTAGCTCTCAATGCAAACGCTGGCACTGTCTTACCTTTTTGAGCAGGAAGAACATCTTGAAGTTGATCATAATACTTCACTTTATTGCCTGCTATAGAAAGAAGAATATCTCCTTTTTGTAAGCCTGCATCTATTGCTGATGTACGAATCACAGAGTCTATTTTCGAAAGTGTTCTGAAACTAAACAATCGTTGCCCTTTACTCTCTAATAGTTCTTTAGCTAAAGCTTCAGATATCGGTAAGGTAACTTTTTCTCCGTCTCTGTCTACTTCAAAAACCAACGAATCACTTTTAAGCACAATGGCTGGATTCGCAAAATCTCTAAACTTCTCTTGAGACACTCCATTTACAGTTAAAAGTTTATCTCCAGACTGCAAACCCGCTTGCAGACCAAAATCTGTAACTACAATACCATGAGCATCATTCACTGCTTGTGTAGGAAGCCAAGTATCACCGTAGTAAAATAATGACAATGAAAATATAATTATACCAAGTATGAAATTAATTGTCACACCACCTACCATAACTATTAGTCTTTGCCAAGCTGGCTTACTTCTAAACTCGTGGTCTTCCGGTTCAGCACCTAATTGATCCTGATCAAGACTTTCGTCTATCATACCACTTATTTTCACATAGCCGCCTAGAGGCAACCACCCTATACCCCACTCAGTGTCTCCAATTTTTTTACTGAATAGTTTAGTACCCCAAGCATCAAAAAATATGAAGAATTTTTCTACTCTAATACCGAAGCTTCTCGCTGATATGTAATGTCCCCACTCGTGAAGTGATACTAATATTGCTAAAGCCAAAATTAACTGACCTGCCATTATCAATGTTCCCATGTTTTAATTATAAAATAAGGATGCGAAAATAGCTTTTTATGCTACAAACACTAAGGTCAAAAAACATCTATAGATAAAGGTACTTTTATCTACGCTGAAAACAGAATTAGCTCAACCTTTTATCCTAAAAGCAGTAGACCCTACATGTTTAATAGGTACCTCTTCTTTTATCAACGATACTTCCCAAACATCATTTTGAGAAAGCAATTTAAGTCTGTCCCATAGTGTTTTACAACAATTCTCTATAAGTTTAAACTCTTCTTTCATCGTCGTGATTATTATAGCATGAATCTCCTCGTAGTTAATGGTGTCCTCAATATCTAAAAATGTCTTTGACTGTGCAGCTGTAGAATAAATATTGACAGAGATAGTGTACATCCCTCCTATTTTACGCTCACTAGCATACCATCCATGGTACGCCTTTACACGTACATTTTCTATATTTAATACTGTTTCTAAACTCTTTGACATTTCGCAACCTTTTTAGGTAATAGTTTTACATTTGCAAAGCTACAGCAAAAAGAAATGACCTTAGACGAGATAAATAAATTAAAAGAAGATAAGAAGGGTAAGGATACATATGATCAACCTGATTTTTATCAAATAGACGACCTTTTAACAGAAGAACATATAATGGTCCGAGACAGTGTGCGTGCATATGTAAAGAGAGAACTTTCTCCGATCATAGAATCGTGTGCCGAAAACAACTACTTCCCTTCTCACATCGTAAAGCAACTTGGTGAACAAGGGTGCTTTGGTCCACAGATACCAGCAGAGTATGGTGGTGGTGGCCTAGACTATATCAGTTATGGTATCGCTATGCAAGAACTAGAAAGATGCGATAGTGGAATACGATCTACTGCCAGTGTTCAAGGTTCTTTAGTTATGTATCCTATTCATAAGTTCGGCAGCGAAGAACAAAAACGTAAGTTTCTACCGAAACTTGGTAGCGGTGATATGCTGGGTTGTTTTGGTCTTACGGAGCCAGATCATGGCAGTAACCCAAATGGTATGACTACCAACTATACCGAGGATGGAGATGATATTATACTCAATGGAGCTAAAATGTGGATCAGTAACTCTCCAGAAGCAGATATAGCTGTAGTATGGGCTAAAGATCCAGAGGGAATCGTACGAGGAGTAATAGTAGAGCGAGGTATGCAAGGTTTTACTACACCTACTACCCATGGTAAATGGAGTCTACGAGCTAGTGTTACGGGAGAGTTAGTCTTCGATAACGTTAGAATTCCAAAAACCAATATATTACCCGGAGTACAAGGTCTTAAGGGTCCACTGACCTGCTTAAACTCTGCACGATACGGGATTAGCTGGGGTGCTCTAGGTGCTGCTATGGACTGCTACGAAAGTGCTAGAAAATATGCCGCTCAACGTCACCAGTTTGGCAGACCAATAGGTGGATTCCAACTGCAGCAGAAAAAACTAGCTGAAATGCTTACCGAAATAACCAAAGCCCAGCTCGTAGTATGGAGACTAGGTAGTCTAATGAACGAAGGCAAAGCTACTCCTGCTCAGATCTCTCTAGCTAAACGAAACAGCGTAGAAATAGCTATCAATATAGCCAGAGAAGCTCGCCAAATGCACGGTGGCATGGGAATCACTGGAGATTACCCTATGATGAGACACATGATGAACTTAGAAAGTGTAGTAACCTATGAAGGTACGCACGATATTCACCTTCTTATACTAGGGATGGAAATAACAGGAGAAAATGCGTTCGAATAAAGTAGTACTTTTTGGGCTTCTAGTCTTATTTGGCTGTGGGTCTCAAAAAAATAAAATATCTAGAGGATACGACGCCACTGCGGTATTACTTCATTTAAATACTACCAAACAGTCTGATAGCATAGGATTTAATCTTGTGCTATCTATTCCGGAACTACTGTATCCTAGATTACTTACTGGTGACTTAGCTTTATGGGAGAATAGTCAAAAAAGACTTATAGTAGGCTCTAAGCAACTTCAGCTGCTAGAAAAAAAAGCTATGATGCCGTTTGTACGCAGTAATGATTTATTTATCCATGAGTATTGGAATCTATCTCAAAAGAATTTCGACTTCATCGTACAAGGTTTTACATTCACTGGAAAAAACAAAAATGGTCAGACTCTAACCTATGGTTATGTAGATGCAGTAGACATTATTAACCTTATGAAATCTGAGTATATCCCTACGAATGCAAATGGTCCTGGTCTTGTCACTTATTGGGACGCATTACATACCAAGGATTTTAACTTTAACCTAGTTCAGTTTGGCTCTAATAACTTCAAAACTAATCCACAACTGTCCTTCAAGCTTCAATATCAGGCTATCAAAGACCCAAAAGTCTTTCGTAAATTTCATACTTCAGAAAACACAAAAACAATTACATATCGTGCTCTCTCTCCTCTCATAAATTCAAACTCAGAAAACAAGTCGCTCTACTCGGCGATAGAGAAAGCAGTAAACAATAATAAACAAGCTATACTAAATGCTGGAGGAGATAGTCACTTCTCACATATTATCTTTGCACCTTGGAAAGTAGAACAAATCACTGTCAAAGAAAAATGGAGCAAGTATAAGAACATTCATTTTCAAGAATTGATAAGTGTAGAACTCTTCATAGATAAACACGCTATCACCCTCACTAAAAAGCAACTAGAAGAAATAAATACTACGATTAATCTACAAGGCTTAGAGGAGTATTTAAGCGAAAAAAGGTTCAGCTTTATGCTTGAAGAGATTAATAGCCAAGAAATACAACCACAACAGTCTGAGAAATACTACCAGGCTTTGCTAACAAAAA
>CAWVTM010000101.1:0-6679 GCA_963933305.1 uncultured bacterium | reverse complement strand
TAGCATCTTCTATCTTAGATACAGTGCTTACTTCTACGTCTGGATTACCCTCTACGGTACCGTTTACGACCTCTGCTATTTTAGTGGCTGATAGTCTCAATAGATGGCAAATTTAATCTATTTTACAGAGGTAATGAAATATTTAATCTGTGGCCTTTGGTCGTTAGTGAGGTTATAGATTTCTGACGTTTCTGAGAGTTCTTTTAGCGTGCCATCTTTCATTCCTATTTTAAGGCTATTCCCGTCAGATGAATACGCCTTATTACTCAGCTTACCACTGGTTACGAAATACTTAGTTAAGTTAGCGTCTACCTCGAGTACTCTAGCAGCCTCTGTCTCTTTCGCATTAATATATTCTGCGGAATACGGTACATCAGCGATTTCTATTTTGAGTAAATTTCGCTCTATGATCATTTTACTCATCAGACTAAGTGTTCTGTCAGGATTCGTTTGCCATACCTTTATGGCACTTATTATTTCATTGTCATCCAGATTGCAGAAGTTGGTTAAAACATCTTCACGCTGTAGATCTTCTTTGGTGAAGTTTTGGGTAAGGAAAAAGGCTAGGAATGGACTTGCAAATATCTGCTCACCGCTAGCTAGTAGTTCTTTAGCCCTTTGGAGTGTACCTACAAGGAGGCAGTCTCCCACTATAGATGTCTTATGCAGATATACTTGCCAATACATAAATCTGCGAGCCATCAGGAATTTTTCTACGGAGTATATCCCTTTTTGATCTACGATTAGTTGTTCGTCACGGACATTGAGCATTTGAATAATTCGCTCTATTCCCACCGTACCTTCTGATACGCCTGTATAAAAACTATCTCTACGGAGGTAATCTAGTCGGTCCATGTCCAGCTGGCTACTGACAAGTTGATGTAGGAATGGACGGTAATATTTGTTCTCAAAGATCTGAATGGCCATATCAAGTTGTCCATCCATCTTCGTATTAATCTGATGCATAAGTATGCTACTTATATCCTCGTGATTTACATTTTCTAGTATACTGTTTTCCAGACTGTGAGAAAATGGCCCATGACCTATGTCATGTAATAATATAGCGAGTAGTACGCTTACTTCCTCCTGCTCAGAGATGGCTATGTCTTTAGATCTTAGGCTTTTGATAGCAGTGTGCATCAAATGCATAGCACCTATAGCGTGCTGAAATCTTGTATGCTGGGCACCAGGATACACTAGACTAGTTAGTCCCAGTTGCTTTATTCTTCTCAGTCGTTGAAACTCTGGGAGCTGTATACAGTCAAAAATGATATCATAGTGAATGGTGATAAAACCATAAATAGGATCGTTTATTATTTTCTTTTTATTCAAAGTGTAATAAAATATTGTTTTAAGAGTTGAATTATTACTTGCTTTGCAAGGGAAATTTTGTCTTGCAGTTCTGCAAAGGTCACCAATAATATTTTAAAAACACGAAAACCACATATATGCGTAAAATCAAGATACTATGGGCAGATGATGAAATAGATCATCTGAAATCACACATCTTTTTCTTAGAGGAAAAAGGGTATGAAATAACTACAGTGACTAACGGTTTAGATGCGACCGATAAGGTAAAGGAAAATCACTACGACTTGGTTTTTTTAGATGAAAACATGCCGGGTATATCTGGTCTGGAAGCACTTAAGATTATCAAAGAAATAGAAACTAATCTCCCCGTAGTAATGATTACTAAGAGTGAGGAGGATCACATCATGGAGGATGCTATCGGTAGTAAAATAGCAGATTACCTTATTAAGCCTGTAAATCCACGTCAAATACTGAGTACTATAAAAAAACTCACAGATGGTAAACGTCTGGAGACAGAGAGTGTAACTCAGCGGTATCAGCAGGATTTTAGAAATATAGGCATGGCTTTTATGGACTATATGGACTGGGCTAAGTGGAAGGAGATGTATAAGAAGCTGGTATACTGGGAGATAGAGATGGCTAACTCTGATGAGACGGGCATGGAAGAAATCCTCAAGACTCAGAAACAAGAGGGGAATAGGGAGTTTAGCAAGTACATTAAAAAGAACTATCTAAATTTCATACACAGTGGTGAGCCAAGTGATGAGGTACCTATGATGTCTCACAACCTTATGAAAAAAGGTATTCTTCCTCAGAAGAAGAAGGGCGAGCCGTTTTTCCTATTATTACTAGATAATTTACGTTTTGACCAATGGAAAGTCATTCAAAAAGAGGTAGGTAATTACTACAGAGTGGTAAACGAAGATATGTATATGAGTATACTTCCTACTACTACTCAGTATGCACGTAATGCCATATTTAGTGGCTTGATGCCGATGGATATCGAGAAACGATTTGGTGATAAGTGGAGTAATGATGAGGATGATGGTGGAAAGAATCAGTTTGAATCGCATTTTCAAGATGATTTATTTAGACGCCTAAAAACTGGATACAATCCCAAGTATATAAAGGTGACTAATCTTATTAATGCTAAGGCGATGGTGGAGCAATTGCCTAACTTAGTGAATGAAGAGTTTGTGACTATCGTATATAACTTCATAGACACGCTCTCTCACGCACGTACAGATTCTAAGATAGTTCGTGAGTTAGCGGAAGACGAGGCAGCGTATAGAGCCTTGACATTGAGCTGGTTCGAGCACTCACCATTGTTAGAAACTATCCGCTACCTGAGCAGCAAAAATATAAAGCTAGTCATCACCACGGATCATGGAAGTGTACGTGTAGATAGTACTGTGAAAGTACAGGGAGATAAGGATACCACAACTAACTTAAGATATAAAACAGGAAGACGCTTAACCTACGCTGAGAAAGAAGTTTTTGAAGTAAAAAATCCTCATGATGCTTTATTGCCTAAGCAGCATATGAGCAGTAGCTATATTTTTAGTAGAGAGAGCGATTTTTTCGTTTATCCCAATAATCTAAATCACTATGCCAAGTATTATAAGGATACTTTTCAGCACGGTGGTATCAGTATGGAGGAGATGATGATTCCTATTGTTACCCTAGAGCCTAAATAGGGAAAATGACGTTTTCTTACTCTTTAACTGATTCTGAACATCCTGCGTTAGATTACCTGGCGAATCAATTAAATGCAAGCAAGCGTATAATCTTGCTTACAGGAGATCTTGGTGCTGGGAAAACGACCTTTGTGAAACACTTTTTAAATAGCTATCTAAAAGAACCGATAGAAGTAGACAGTCCTACGTTCTCCATAGTAAATACCTATGCATCAGAAGGTCGTTCATTTCACCATTTTGACCTATATCGGCTAGATTCTCTAGAAGAAATAGAGGATATTGGGCTTATGGAGTATCTCGAGTCTGGGAGCCTATGTTTTATAGAATGGCCAGAAAAAATTGCAGAGTTCTTGCCGACGGAACAGGTCATTCATCTCTCAATTTCTGTATCTTCGCCTAAATGTCGAGAATACCGTTTTTCATAACCACATTTCTTTTCTCACTGACCCTCTGGAGTCAAAACTATGAATACCGGATAGCCAAGCAGTGCAATCAGGTAGACAGTGTTTATCAACTCATAGAAGCCTACCAAAATATAGGTATTAAGTCGACAGGTTCTCTAGGGTTTGATAGCGCTACACACTGGTTATCTGATAGATATATGGCTTTGGGCTATGACGTATCTATAGACTCATTCTCGATGGGAAGTGTGTATTCAACCAATATTATCATAGAGAAAAAAGGTAGAGATACTACTTCTTGGCTCATAGTAGGTGCTCACTATGATACTAAAGGTGAGAGCCCAGGAGCCAATGATAATGGGAGTGGAGTAGCAGCTACTCTCGAGATAGCAAGACTTATCAAAGATATGGGTACAGATATTAGTGTACGTATTATCAACTTTGGAGCGGAGGAGCAAGGGTTTCACGGAAGTTATCATTATGCTAATACCACTTTAGACCCAGAAGATAATGTGGTGCTTATGTTTAACCTAGATCAACTGGGCGGAAGTAAGGGAAAAGACAATAGACGCATAGTCTGTGAGCGGGATGAGAACAATGAACCAAGTACCAATAATATTGCTTCGTATCTCAAAACTGATACACTCGTATCCATGATAGAACTGTATACTACTTTAATTCCAGTGACTGGTGTGGTAGAGAGATCTGACTACGAACCGTTTCAGGACTTAGGCTATGTGGTCAATGGACTGTATCAGGAGTCTAAAGATGACAATTACCACAGTGCACAAGATTTAGTATCTAACATGGATACTGAAGCTACTACGGAGGTAATCAAAGGTGCATTAGCAGCTACATTATACTTTGCAGGCATAAACAGTATAGTGGGAGTGTCTAATGCTGTGCAAGAACAGTTTTTCATTTACCCTAACCCTGCACATAACCTGATAAGTGTGCACTTACCATATATGGATTCTGTAGAAGTATCTATCATATCTATTACCGGTGAAGAGCTTCTGACTCGTCAGATAAAACAGTCTGCTAATTTAGATATAAGCCATTTGCCAGCAGGTTCGTATACTGTTAGCATCTCTAGTGATGATAATAGTATAATGAGTTATTCCAAACTTATTATTGCAAAATAAGTTTAGTTAGGAAATGAAATATACATGTTGGGGAGCTGCCAAGCAAGTAACAGGCAGCATGCACTTATTAGAATTAGAGAGTGGGTATACCATTCTGATAGATTGTGGGATAGATTATGAGGATAAGACCAATAAAGAAATCAATGCACGTTTTCCGTTTGATGCCAAAAAGGTAGATGTACTTCTGCTGACACATGCACACATAGATCACAGTGGGAATATCCCTAATCTAGTAAAGCACGGATTTAGAGGAGAAATTATATGTACAGAGCCTACCTCTTATCTACTAGAAAAGCTCTGGATAGATTCTGTTAATATTCAGAATAACAATAGTAATAGAAAGAAGAGTGTGAAGCTCTATGGATTTAACGAAGTAAAAAAAGCCAACGAACAAGTACTCACAGTAAACTACTACGATAGGCACGAACTGAATGAGGATGTTTCTTTTACGATGTATGAAGCTGGTCACATCATAGGTGCAGCGAGTATCCGATTTGAGATAAATGAAGGCGGGAACACTAAGATAATAGGCTTTACTGGGGATTTAGGAAATCCGGGAAGTAAGCTCATAGTAGATGCTAAGCCTATGGAAGGATTACACGCACTCATCTCTGAGACTACCTATGGTAACCGGACTCATAAGGAGACACGCAGTCCAGAAGAATTACTGATAGAGCAAGTTACAGCGGCTTGTATTAAGCAGGATGGGAGATTGATAATTCCTGCATTCAGCGTAGGGCGAACTCAGGCTATCCTTTTTACACTTAAAAAGCTATTCACCGAAGGTAAACTGCCGCCAATACGCGTATTTGCAGATAGTCCACTGGCACTAGCCAGCAATAATATACACAATAGATTTACGCATTATCTAAATGATGAAGCTAGAAATTATCAAAATGGAGAAGGTAGTCTTTTTGATTTTAAGAGCTTATATCTAGTAGAAGATAAAAGTGATGTAGAGGATATGGAATTATATAGAGATTCGTGTATCATAGTGTCCTCTGCAGGGATGCTGGAGGGAGGTAGAATTCAGCATCATATCAGTGATCACGTACAGAATCCACTTTGTACCATACTCATAGCAGGATTCTGCTCTCCAGGTACGTTAGGAGCTCAGTTACTAGAAGGCAACAGTTCTATTCGGATAAAAGGACGTGATAAGTATGTCTTTGCTAAGATACTTCAAACAGACGTATTTAGTGCACATCCAGATACGGTAGGACTGCAGGATTACTTTAAGGAAAGTGATTCGAGTGAGCTTAAGAAAGTATTTTTTGTCCACGGAGAAGAAGAAGCCATGAATGATCTAAAGGGTGTATTGCCTAGTGATTTTCAGCAAAAAGTAGAAATACCAGGAAGAGGAGAAGAGTACTACTTGTGAAAGACTTGAGTATTAAAAGTTCCTACAGATGATTATCAGTAGGAACTTTTAATTAAGTTTACTTTTAGAATATCTCCTCGGCGTTATCTAGATGAACGCGTCTGAAACTCTTCTTTAAGCTTTTCGGCTATTTTAGGATCTGATTTAAGACTTTCGAAATATTCACGTGACTTTACTTTCTTGACATGCTTCTCGATCCTACGAGCAGTATCTAACGGTATATCCTTTATTAGAAAGAAATGATTCCAGTCTGTAGCCTCGGAGGTATATCCTTTTTTGAAATGATTTTTTTGATGTCCTTCTAGTTGAGCTTCGAAGTCCAAACAACTTCCTGCATAAAAGGTGTCAATAGAGTTGGAGTAGATAACATAAAATGTGGCCATGTGTATTTGTGATTTTTTTAAAAGTCTTTTCTTCGATGTGAGAATGCGATGATATAAGACAACAAAATTACGATTAAAACTTACAAGTAAGTAGATATCTAAAAGGTTAGGTAGTAAATAGAACTGAAATATTAAAGAGTGATAATATGGATACGTAATCATAAGTTACTGGTAAAATAGATGATATTCTCACAATAATTAATCAGTATAAATGAAGGTCGAGTACTTTAGGATTAACTTTTCATATATCACGGGGTATTTTTTGAGATTCAAGTAATAAGTTCTTGATTTCATAGCCTTAATGTATGTTTCAATACTTCTAGCCATTTGGTAATCTAAATCTTCAATAACGAAGAACACT
>CAWVTM010000100.1:0-6714 GCA_963933305.1 uncultured bacterium | reverse complement strand
AGAAAATAGAAGAACTGAGCAAAGGGATGCAGCAGAAAATACAGTTCATAGTAACCGTAATGCATTCTCCCGATTTCATCATACTGGATGAGCCTTTCACTGGTTTTGATCCTAAAAATACACAACTTATAAAAGACGAAATAGAAAACCTACGTAATCAAGGTGCTAGTATAATGCTAAGTACACACCGTATGGAAAACGTAGAGGCTATTTGTGATAATGTAGTGCTGCTTAATAAGGCAAGCGTAGTAGCCCAAGGTACAGTAATGAACGTACGAAATAGCCTAAAAGACAATACCTACTCATTGACCTATAGAGGGGACGCAGACGCTACTCAATTTACGGGTATTGATATCAAAGAGAATGTGCAAAAAAACGGAAGTACAACCCTTTTATTTACATACAACGACAAGCCTGATATTCAATTATTGAATAATCCGATGATTCAAATAAGCGAATACCGAGAAGTGATACCCAGTATGCAAGAAGTATTTTTAACCTTAACAGACAGTAGCCATGAATAACATAGGAATCATTACCGGAAGAGAGTATTTTACCCGTGTAAAAAAGAAAAGCTTTATACTCATGACGCTGCTTACACCGCTGCTGATTACTGCTTTTTATGGTGTTATTGTTTGGGTAAGTATAGGACAAAGTCGTACACTAGAAAATCAAAACATAGTGGTGGTAGACCGCTCAGGAATTTTCTCAGAAAACTTAGAAGCTCCAGAAAGCATTATTTTCATTCTACAAGAAAGCTACTCTACGGACCAACTCATAGCCTCTGACTCGGTAGACGCTATAGTAAGCGTATCGCAAGATTATACGGTGGACCAGTCACTACAGCTTAAGTATGAAAGTATGAGCAGTTTAAGTGTTAGCAATAGCAGCGAAATAGAGCAAGCATTTAGAGATGTAGTCAGAGATAAAAAGCTAAATACACTCGGTATAGCTCAAGAGGCCATAGATAGCCTACAAACTAATATAGTGCTCAGCCAGTTTAAAGTCAAAGAAGATGGAAGCACTAAGAGCAGTAATATAGGAGTCAATACTGGCTTGGGAATGGCACTCGCCTTTATGATCTACTTCTTCATTTTCCTTTACGGTGTACAAGTGATGAAAGGCGTGATAGAAGAAAAAACCAATCGCATCGTAGAACTCATAGTAAGTACTGTAAAACCTTTTCAGCTGATGATGGGAAAAGTACTAGGAATAGCTCTGGTAGGACTCACACAACTCACTATATGGATAGTGTTAACCGGCATTCTGATGACTGCGGTAGGAGTGATAGTGGGCCTCAATATGGGAGACATGAAGGAGCTTCAAAACGTATCAAATAATCCTGGACTAGCAAATGTAGATATGAATCAATTGCAATTCATATCTGACTTTCTAGCACTACCTCTCGCAAAGATATTCGGTGTATTTCTATTCTTCTTTATGGGAGGATACTTATTCTACGGAGCACTATTTGCAGCTATAGGAAGTGCAGTAGATAGCGAGACAGATACTCAGCAGTTTATGCTACCTATTACTATGCCTCTTGTGTTTTCTATAGCTGTATCCTTCTCCATAGTGATAGGTGATCCCAATGGTACACTAGCCACGTGGATGAGTATCATACCGCTCACTTCACCGGTTACTATGATGGTAAGACTACCTTTTGGACCACCAGACTGGCAGATTTATCTATCCATGGCTGTAATGCTGCTCTCCATTTTTGGAGCAATAGCCGTGGCAGGTAAGATATACCGCACTGGTATATTGATGTATGGCAAAAAAGTCAGTTATAAAGAGCTAGCAAAATGGCTTTTTTATAAAAATTAGGTAACTTAGCAGAAGTTATGCGAAATAGTATTATCATCTTCCTCTTTATCAGTACCGGAGTATTTTCTCAGGTAGATTCGTTCCCTTATTTTTCTAACCATTCTAATGATATTTCATGTATTACTTTCAGTCCTGACGGCAAGTATATCGTCACAGGAAGCTGGGATAATACAGCCATTATTCATAAAAATGACTCAACTGCAGAAACCGCAGAAATCATAGAAGGATTCCGCGGTGCAGTGACCACCATGGCCTTTAGTAGAGATGGTCACCGTCTTGTAATAGGTGGACAAGGCGGAAAATTGGCCTTTTATGAATTCAACGATTCGTTTTTTCAAATAGCAACCGAGGACACCTCTTACCTATTAGAAAATACACAGATTAATAAACTCATATATGGACCTGGCATGCGTACAATTTTCAGTGCTTGTAATAACGGTAAGTTTATCACATTGGACTTAGTCAAAAACAAAATAATACCTATCAATGGTACTACGCCGATAAGTGCTGCAGCGGTAGCTATAGACCGTAGAAGCTATTTCATAGCTGTAAAAGGTAGTCCTATTATCTCTCAGATTGATATTTTTGGCAAAGTACTCAATACCTTCGAAGGACATTCCAATGACATTACAGACCTACTCGTGACGGTAGACCGCAAGTCTCTTATCTCTAGCTCTAAGGATAAAACCATCCGAGTATGGGATATACTCAACGTAAAAGAAGATGTAATATTTACAGAACATACTTGGTCAGTAACTGATATAGACATGGACCCTTTGGGACTATATCTTATAAGCGGGAGCTTAGACGGTACCGTGAACCTATATAACCTGAAGAAAAAAAAACAGATAGCACAATATACACTGGAAGGTTATAAGATAAATGCACTAGCACTATCTCCAGACAATACAAAAATAGTAGCAGCAGCTCAGCCCAATGGAGTATCCAATCCAGCAGGATTTTTTGCCATAAAAACAGGTATTCCTGCACGTAAAATAGTTCTTCCTGGCAAAATGGATCTCCAAGCTCTGCGGGAGACCAATAAGAGACGAGCACTGAAGATAAAAAAGAAAAAGCAAGAGAAGGCCAGTGAAAACTTCGATTCTAAAACCAATAAAACTGGAACTTCTAGCACACCAAAAAGCGAGGTAGAGCTTTTAACTAAAACCAAACAAGTAACCATAACCATAAAGGACAATGACTAAAGAGATACTAAACAGTAGCAAAGCACCAGAACCCGTAGGAGCATATCCTCACGCCCGTAAAGTAGGAAACTTACTATTCCTGAGCGGAGTAGGACCACGAGAGCGTGGCACCAAAGTAATCCCCGGAGTAGAGCTAAACGAAGATGGAACTATAGCTAGCTACGACATAGAAAAGCAATGTCACTCGGTTTTCAATAACGTAAAAACAATACTTGAAGACTCAGGAAGTAGCTGGGATAACGTGGTAGATGTCACTGTTTTTCTAACCAACATGAAGGATGATTTTAAGATCTACAACCGATTGTATGCAGAATATTTCAAGGACAATCAGCCATGCAGAACTACACTTGAAATTAATTGCTTACCTACACCTATCGGTATAGAGCTGAAGGTGATAGCGACGATATAACAGCTTGTCCACCTTCGGTACTCGGCTCGTGCCTTACCAAACTCAGGATGGCAAAAGCTCAGCAGAGAACCCTCGGGATAAGATCACAAAAGGACATCATAACGACCTTGTCATTCTGAGTAAATTTTTATGCAGTGCAACGGAATATAAATTTGTACCGAAGAATGGACATTTTTATTACTTCAAATAGTGTAATTTGCTAATTAAAGCATTGCACTATCTAATGCATTCTCAGTAGCCTTATTCACCGGCACTACGGGTAGTCTAAAGTGATTACCACAGACACCCATTTTAGCGAGTACATACTTCACTCCACCAGGATTTCCATCCATAAAGATAGCTTTCATAATAGGTAAAAGCTTATATTGTATTTCCTTAGCCATTTTGAAATCTCCAGCTAAAGCAGCGTTTACCATCTGGCTAAACTCTTTAGGGTACGCATTCCCTATTACGGATATTACTCCCTGCATTCCGACGGCAATGAAGGGCATAGTATAACTATCTTCTCCGCTTATTATGCCAAATTCTTTAGGCTTCCCCATCACTAAGTCCATACAGATATCTAGACTTCCGCTCGCTTCTTTGGTAGCTACTACATTTGGTAATGCTGCTATTCGCAGCGTAGTCTCTACACTCACCGTAGAACCAGTTCTGCCAGGAACATTGTACATTATCACAGGAAGCGGAGTAGCATCGCTCACCGCTTTAAAATGCTGGTAGATACCTTCTTGGCTTGGCTTATTATAGTAAGGACTTACGCTAAGTATACCATCTACTCCTGCTAGATTTTCAGATTTCAATCTATCTACCACTACTTTAGTACTGTTACCTCCTATCCCGAAGACAATCGGCAGTCTGCCTGCATTTACTTCTTTTATTTTTTGAAGAATATCTTGTTGTTCATTAGTATCAATAGTCGGATTTTCTCCCGTAGTGCCCATCACTACTAGATAGTCAACACCACCAATTATCAGATGTTTAGTGAGCTTTTCTAGTCCTGTGTAATCTATGCTCCCGTCTGTATTGAAAGGGGTAACCATAGCTACGCCTAGTCCTCTGAATTTATTTATCACTTGATGTATTTTTTTATTTCGTTAAACAATTCGTCACCACTTTCAGCAAGGCTCTTTATCATGAAATCTTGAGAAAAAGAGTAATCCTCAAAGTACTTACCTATACGAGTTTTAGCACTAGAATATACAGAAACAGCTTGCATCTCAATACTCCCATTGAAGTCTAAATTTATTAAAAAATCAAAATCCTTACTTGTAAAATCAGCTACCACAGACTTCTTAGGTAGCTTCCAGAATGTTAGGTCTTTCTTACAGAAATATTCTTCTTTAAGTGTAGGTATATAATCCCCTAATTCCTTCTCGGGTATAAAACCGAGTGTAATCACGTTTTTTCCTACTGACTCGTAATAATGAACCACCTTATTGAGCAACTGAGCAGAAATCTGATTCACATCATATATTATGCCTATCACCCTGACGCTCTGCAATGTCTGTAACGCTTCACTCTTATCTGCTTGCTTATGTATAGCGAGCAGTTTTTTACCAATATCTTGTCTGAAATTTGCCAACGGAACGAAGGTAATTATATTCTCTAAATCATCCCAGCAAACTCATCTTCACTTATCATCTTTACTCCCAGCTTCTCTGCTTTCTCTTTTTTGGCAGGGCCCATTCTTTCCCCTGCTACTATGAAATCGGTTTTGCTTGAAATTGAAGATAAATTAATACCTCCATTTATCTCAATTAGTGATGTAATATCTGTTCTACTGTATCTCATAAAGACGCCACTTATTACTATTCTAGCTCCATTCAGCTTATTAGTAGCCTCCTTCCCTATAAAATCGTTGCTTATCCCTTTATTCAACTTTACAGATGCCTTTCGGCTTGATCGTTGCCCAAAACTTGAAATAGTTCGAAGACCTAAACCACAGTATTTTTCCAATTCCTCAAAACTAGAAACGTGACACTTCGATACAATATGATTCAATACCATTGAAGCAGCAATGCAATCTTCTTCTGCCTTATGATGATTGAAAGAGTGACCTATCTCAGCACAAAGTTGATTTAGTCTATAGCCACTTCTATTGGGCCAGACTCTTTTAGCCAATTGAAGCGTACATAAATATTTATTATCGGGGATATCTAAGCCGTATAAACTCAATGTTCTTATCAAAACACTAATATCAAAAGAAGTGTTGTGAGCGACTAATATTTCATCTTTCAAATAGGTATAGATTTCAGCCCAAAGCTCGTTAAACTCCTGCTTATCTGCAACATCTGAAGGCCTTATTCCGTGTACAGCAATATTCATACTTCCAAAATTAGGATAACACGCTGGCTTTATGAGCCAAGATTTAGTTTCTATAATCCGCCCATCTCTGACGACACAGATTCCAAGTTCACACGGAGTATCTCTTTTGGGACCCGCTGTTTCAAAATCTATTACCGTATAATTCATATCATTCCTACAAACTCATCTTCACTTATCATCTTTACTCCCAATTTCTCTGCTTTCTCTTTTTTGGCAGGGCCCATACTGTCTCCAGCTATTATAAAATTGGTAGATTTGGAGATAGAACTTACATTTTTACCGCCATTATCTTCTATCAGCTTTTTAAGTTCGTTGCGACTAAAGCGAGTAAAGACTCCACTCACTACTATCTTGGCACCGTCCAGAGCATTACTAGCAAGTTCTTTTTCTACTACCTCAAACTGCAAACCTGCAACTTTTAGCTGCTCTATTTCTTCCCTATTTTCTGCTATGCTAAAGTAGTCTATCACACTCTTGGCTATCACTCCTCCTATTTCTTCTACCCCGTTTAGGATTTCAAAATCTGCCGCCATTATGGCATCTACATTTTTAAAATGAAATGCCAGTTTCTTGGCAACCGTCTCCCCTACGAAGCGAATCCCAAGGCCAAAAAGAACTCGCTCAAAGGGAATCTTCTTGGAAGCTGCTACCCCTGTTATTATATTCTCTACTGTCTTTTCTTTAAAACTTACTATACGCTCGTCTCCCGTATCTTCTGTCATTATGGATTTACTCAATCCCAGTAATTTGTCTGCACTGAGTGAGTAAAGATCTGCCGCTCGATGTACTAACCCTGACTGATACAACACATCTATCTTACCCTCTCCTAGACTTGCCACGTCCATAGCCTTACGACCTATAAAATGCTCTATGCGGCCTTTTACTTGTGGTGGGCAGCTCTGTACATTGGGGCAGCGGAATACTGCGTCTCCCTCTGGTCGCTCTAGC
>CAWVTM010000099.1:0-6764 GCA_963933305.1 uncultured bacterium | reverse complement strand
TCAAAATCGGATCCTAACACCATTAGCATACGCTTCTAAATATGCTCCAGAACGACCAATATGCTGACGAGCAGCTATCCCTTGGACAGCACCACCTATAAATAATAGTCCACCTACTATGAAAATAGAACTCTGATCGGAAGAATTTACCCTTGAAGTCACAAACGTAGTCAAGACTGTACCACCAGTCATCAGTAACAAAGACCTATTATATCCTCTTGTGAATTTTTTCATTTCTAAAGCTGACATATGCAACATCTCTCTAGCGTCTGCTGCTTCTAATGAAAATTGATGTTTCAATAGTATAGAACTATCTATACCATTTTCACCTATCGGATTACCATTACTCAACACATCAGAGTATCTTGGAATTGTCTTCTTCTTGACTAAAAATAGTTGGTTAGAATCTAACGCCACTTCAACGTCTAATTTATATTTAAACATAGTCTTTTGATCAACAACAATCAACTGTACACGTTTTTCGTCTTTCAGTTCTATTAGTTTAACTTTATGTATTTTCAAGTCAAATTCCTTTATCTCGGCATAAGACACTGAACCTTTACCAACATTATCTTTCAAAAAAGACACTTCCAGTCTACGCTCTTCAAAATTGTCAAAGTAAACCTCACCTCCTACCGAATATACATCACCATTAGACCCGACATAAGAATTAGCCTTAACTCTAGTACTTTCATAACTATCTAAATCCTGAAATATAATGACCTGACTGAATGAAGTGATAGAAACAAACACTCCACCTAAAAACATAATAACTGATTTCATATTTAGCAAATATATACGGATGTGTTAAATGTATGACCAGTAATTTAGCCTATACATACTTGACAGCACTGAGCAGAAAACCTTCTGATACAAGTAAGTAAGTAAAGTCTTCATACTTACGGAGTTCTACAGTCAGTGGTAGTGCATACTCCTACATTGTCCAACGGAGATTTAAAACACTACCAGACCGTGGCATAAAATTAAACCTAAATTAAAAAGTATATTTTTCGTAACTTCGTGAAAGGAGTATGCGAAAGATTTTTGGATTAATAACACTATTGACAGGCCTCTTTATGGTCTATTTTTTAAGCACGCCACAGCGTATATCTGGCAAACCAATACCCCCTCTGGGTAAACTACTCAACCCCTACAGCGGTGCTTGGCAAAATGTAGACAAAGTGGAAGATTACACTGATTTTGAGCTCAAATCTGAGCATATTACAGACGAGGTTAAGATAGTCTTCGATGACAGAATGGTGCCACACATCTTTGCTCAAAACCTAAAGGATGCCCTATTCGCACAAGGCTATGTAGAGGCGTATCACCGTCTATTTCAGATGGATCTGTCTACTCGCTCACCTAGCGGGACTCTCTCTGAGGTACTCGGACCTAATCTGCTAGACTATGATAAGAAACAGCGAAGACTTGGACTATCCTATGCAGCAGATAATGCAGTAAAAGGATGGGCTAAATTCCCTGAGGAGCTAAAAAATATGGACGCATACACTGCCGGTGTAAATCACTACATTTCTAGTCTGAGCGTAGCAGATTATCCACTAGAATATAAACTTCTGGATTTCACTCCTAGCGAGTGGACCAACAGACACAGTGCACTCTTACTAAAAGCGATGACACAGACACTCGCCGGATATGAAGAGGATATAGAAATGGGCAATGCATTCCGTATCCTAGGAGAAAAAGACTTCAATAGTATATATCCAGACAGGAATGTAAAAGACATACCAGTAACCGAAGGTCCATATACTAAAAGAATAACCCAAAATGCCACTGAATTAATACGTACTAACCTACCAAGTATAGTGCGCCCACGCTCCCCAGACGGAGTAGGTAGTAATAACTGGGCCATAAGCGGATCAAAAAGTGCTACGGGAAAACCGATACTCGCAAATGACCCTCATCTTGGGCTCAGCCTGCCATCTGTATGGTATGAGATAGCCATTACCACTCCTGAGTTTTCTGCTCAAGGTGTCACACTACTAGGGATGCCTGGCATAATGATAGGCTTTAACCAAAATATAGCTTGGGGAGAAACCAATGTAGGTCATGACGTATCAGACTACCATACCATAGAGTGGACAGATGCTAGCAAAACTGCCTATATGCTAGACGATAAAATAGTACAAGCTACGCTCAAAATAGAAACGTATACTGTAAAAGGCGAAAAAGAAAGCTATGATACTGTGCGCTATACACACTGGGGCCCTGTGGTAGAAGACGAGACTAACCTAGCACTACGCTGGATCGCACATGACGAAGCTCCTACCCCAGACTTTATGGCTTTTGTAAATGGCATGCAATGTAATAACTACGATGATTACCTCACAGCCACAGCAGACTTTTACGCTCCTGCTCAAAACTTCATATACGCAGATAATAATAATGAGATAGGCCTACGTATAAATGGTGCTCTTCCTATAAAAAAATACCGACAAGGCGTGACAGTAAGCTCTGGGAATAAAACCTCAGATGGATGGCTAGGTATCATACCTAGAGATGAGAATCCCCAAGAACGGAATCCAAACAGAGGATACGTAAGCAGTGCAAACCAGTACAGTGCTACACTAGACTACCCCTATTATTATAATGGTAATTTTGAACCTTACAGAGGCCGCACGGTGCATAAGTACCTCACAGAGAAAGATACTATAGACGTCACTTATGTGAAAATGATGCAGAATAGTACCTTTAGTATGCTTGCTAAAGAAGCTCTTTCGGTGATGCTGCCATTACTAGACTCCACAAATGCTCTACACACATACGCTAAAGGACTCAAACGGTGGGACTTTAACTACGATGCTAATTCACTAAACCCCGTGAGGTTTGATAAGTGGTTCTCCGCTTTTCATCAGATGCTATGGGATGAAATATACACTCTGCAAGCTAACATAGCACTGCCTAATCCAGATGTATGGGTCACCGTAAACTTGATAGAAAAAGAAACTAAAAGCACATTTTATGATATAAAATCTACCCCTCATGTGGAGACTTTAAAACACCTTATTAATACGTCATTTATGCAGGTTAAAGACGATACTATCTCACCACTCTCTGAAGAAAAAAATGCTCAGATCCTTCACTTAATAAGACTTCCAGCTTTTTCAAAAACTGACATACATGTAGGAGGAACTAAGCACAGTTTGAATGCTATGCAGCAAACCTTTGGTCCTAGCTGGCGAATGATAGTAGCTTTAGGAGATACACCAGAAGCATACGGGACCTACCCAGGTGGACAGAGCGGTAATCCTGCAAGTCCTTTTTACTCCAATAAAATAGCCGTATGGGCCAAAGGAGAATATGACAGATTAATCCTATCACGTACACCCGAGTCTATTTCTAAATCACTTTTTACGATATCCATAACCAATGAAAAATAGCATATTTTTTCTAGTCCTTTTCTTGGGCACTTTGTTAATCTCTAAGTTCCTACCATGGTGGACTATAGCTCCTATAGCTGGTGTACTTGCCTATAGCATAAAGGCTAAACCCGCCGCTGGATTTTTCATCTCGCTAGTAGCCGTATTTTTAGCTTGGCTGATAAGTATCTATATCATTGATAATGGCACAGTAGCCTCACTCATGGGCAAACTTTTCCAAGTCTCAGCCTTCATTACTCCTTTAGTCGCTGCACTACTTGGAGGCTTGTTAACAGGCATTTTTGGACTTTCTGGAGCCTTGTTGGCTCCTAAAAAGAAAACCTGGATAAATGCATAAGAATCTTTGCCCAAAAAGCAGTACAAGTTCCCAAAAAGCCAATATAAAAAGACTGGAACAGCTTTACTGATGCTAAATATTTCTGAGTAATTAAGTGCTTTGGTATGCACTCTTTTTATGGGTGCGACTATACTTAGTCACTTACTTCAACACCTCCGATCCTTCTCTTTTATCGCTGTCATCTGTACTTCAAAAATACCACCCAGGAATAACGCTAATTAGCTCATAGCTTTTACAGCTACGATGTACGGTCTCGCACAGCCGATAATGAGTCTAATGAAAATAGGGTGTTAATTACAGTATAGGCTAGTTACCCGGAGGATTAACGACCGCTCTAATGCTAAATACATGTGAATACAAAGCTGCACTCTGATTACTTACATCCGTAAGTGCATAATCTATTGTAATTTTTTTGAGATTTAATCCGATACCCATATTTGGCATAAAAGTCCAATTGGTACCATAGATATTTCTAATTTCATTGTCAATTATTTCCTCCCCTATTACAACGTCGTTTTTTATTTCTTGAAAACTTCCTATTCCACCACGTAGATATATGATATCCTTATATCCTGCTTCAATACCCATGTGTGGGTCTCCACTGAATATATTGGACTTTAACAGTGTATTCCTTCGCCCATCTGTAGTGAAGTCTACATTGACCTCTGTAAGTAGAGAGAAGTCTTCTCTTAATTCTATCTTTTTAGCAGCTCCTAGTATCAGTGTAGGCAGTGTAAGCTCTAATGAGTTTATAGGAACTTCATTTCCTGTAGATTGCAACACATCTATCTCTGCATCCGTAAAAGTATATTTCCACGCATTGAAAGTAGTGGTAATATCTCTTCCCATAGCCGCAAAACTCCAATTATTATCTGTCTCATAGCGAGCACCTAAATCTATCCCAAAACCCCAAGCAGTTGCAAAATCGCCACCCTTACGATGCACTATTTTAGCACTTCCTCCAAAACTTAGTCCATCTCTTAAAGCCTTTTGAGCATAGCTTAAATAAAAACCATAATCCACCGCACTAAAGGAGGTGACACGGTCATAATTTATCTGTCCATTTCGAATAAGGTCTAATGTATTGGGAATATTATCTATACCTAGTCTCACCATAGAAAAGCTGAGTGCAGCATTTTCTTTTACCTTAGTACTAAGGCCTATATAGTCATAGTTTGCTACGCCTCCTTGATAGTTAGAATGCATAAAAGACAACTGTAACTTGTCTTTCTGCTGAGTCAGTCCAGCGGGATTCCAATATCCTGCAGTGACGTCATCTGTGGAAGCTATCACTGAATTAGACATACCAAATGCTCTAGCTCCTACACCTATAGTTAAATAATCATTGCTATACTTTGGCGTAGATTGTGCAAAAGCATTAAGACCTACAAATAAAAATAGACCAACAAGAAATTGAGTTTTAACAGGTGAAGTATTCATTAATTACAGCAATTGTATTTCTAAAGCTCCAATAGAACGTTCTAGTTCAGGTTCTATTGTCTCACAAATATCAATTAACAACTGACGCTGATCGTCATTGAGCTCTATCATGTCTAACTTAAGACAGACCCCTTCTACAGCTGCTACTACGTTTTCTAGACTAGTATAGTTTTTAAGAAACCCAGCCTTCATAAAACGCTTGTGTTGACCTTTCCAAAGTTCATCGTCTTGCAAGCCTGCATATCTCATAAACTTGAGTATCCAATCTTGCTCTACGCTAGCTATCATAGTATAGAAATCATCTGCTAGCGTAGGATTCTTATCCAATAAAATCTTATCTAATAGCACCTCTACCATGATGTGTGTGATAAAGTAATCTCTATTGATATCCTTATCTCCACTCTCTCTTATCATATCCGTAGCTCTATTCGTCACGTCTACAAAAGTCATCCAGTTATGGAATTTACGATCACTAGCAAAGTGCCTATTGGTGCCATCATTCATACTGGATATCTCCTTGGTAGTAAAGGTGATATTCTTGTACGGGCTAATTCTTAGCTTAGGTATGTGTGCTCTGGCAAGATCAGGAAGTATTAAACCAATGTTATAATACTTATTCTCCTCATCTTTATCGAAATAGTAATGACTTAAATAATTCACTAGTACAAAGAAACTGAAATGTAACCAATAAATAACAAAGTTTTAGTAGTAGGTGTCTATTTCAGTACTAAATCACTTTTATCAGTCCATAGTATTTACCAATAGTCATATACCGTTTTGAAATAAAAGATGCCATTTCTTCTGCCGTACCTTTGCAGAATGAATAGTATAGGATTACCAACACAAGAGACACAACAAGTCGTACAAAAACTAAACGGATTACTAGCCACTTACTCCATTCAGTATATGAATACTCGTGGTTTTCATTGGAATATAAAAGGGAAAGAATTTTTTGAGTTACACGTTAAATTTGAGGAAATATATAATGCTTTAGTACTACAGATAGACGAAATAGCTGAACGCATTTTGACACTGGAAGGCACTCCGCTCCATAGCTACACGGATAATGTAAAACATTCTAAAATAGTAGAACGGGTAAATGTAACTAATGGAATAGAAGGACTGCAGCACATCCTTGATGGATACAAAACCATCATCTCACTTCAACGTGACATCCTAGAACTGGCTGGGAAGATAAATGACGAAGGTACGGTATCACAAATGAGTGACTATATCACACTGCAAGAAAAAGAAATGTGGATGTATAGATCTTACTTAGCATAGACTGTAAAATATTACTTTCGCATCTTTGAAAAAAAGCACAAAAACATCAGGAAAACTAGGGACCGAAAGCATTGGAAAACTCCTACTTCAACAGTCACTGCCTGCCTCCATAGGCTTTTTAGTAATGTCCCTATATCAGCTAGTAGATGTCTGGTTTGTGAGTAGGTATGCTGAGGGAGAATTAGCCATAGCAGCTATTACTGTGGTCTTACCTATTACCTTCCTAATCTCATCTTTCGGTATGGCCGTAGGTGTGGGTGGTGCATCTGTACTGGCTCGTGCCCTAGGAGAAGAAAACCCAGAAA
>CAWVTM010000098.1:0-6854 GCA_963933305.1 uncultured bacterium | reverse complement strand
CCAAACTGGAGAGTTTCGTATAACGGACTTTCACAGTTAGATATATTTAAGAACATATTTAGTAACATATCCATTTCACACGGTTACTCCAGTACATTAAATCTTGGCTCATTTCAGAGACCGCCAGATTATGGTACAGAGGTGCTAGATACAGGTGTTGATTTATCTACGGAGTTTAGGTTTCAGTCTGGAGTATCTATCATAGAGAGACTCACACCGCTTATAGGTATAGATGTCACTACTAAGGAGGGGCTGACGGTGAAGTTTGAATATAAGATAGATAGAAACCTGACACTTAATGTAGTTAATGCTAGTATGGTGGAAGTACGTAATAAGGAAATAGTGATAGGTGGAGGATTTCGTACTACAGGCCTGAGATTGCCTATTAAATTTGCAGGGAAGCGTATCATACTACAAAACGATCTTAATATACGGTTTGACTTCTCTATCAGAGATGGGATCACTGTGGTACGCACACTAGAAGGAAATAGTGGAGAGGATAGCTACATACCTACAGCAGGTATCCGTACTATGAGTATCCGTCCATCTATAGATTATAAGATTAATGATGCACTGAATCTTAGAATGTTCTACAATAGAAATAGTAATAACCCAGTTACTAGTAATTCATTCCCATCAGCATTGACAGATTTCGGAATTACGATTAGATATGTTCTTCAATAAGTTTCTGGACTAAGAAAAATCAAAAAGGCCTAATTCTATTTTAGAATCAGGCCTTTTTGGTTGTCGGGATGGCGGGATTCGAACCCACGGTCTCTGGTCCCCCAGACCAGCACTTTAACCGAACTAAGCTACATCCCGAGTAGTTAAATAGTATGATCGGGAAAATATTGCATCGTCCACTAGTAATACACTACATTCAACTTCGCGACAAATTTATTAGAACTAGATCAATTAGTTGCATTTATCCTTTCTTAATAATTAGTCCTTTAAAAAGGTGAAATAAGATAAAAATCTGCCTAGGAATAAAATAAAGTCGTTATATAAGTTGCTTTCTGTGTCTAAATACCGATAAAATCTACTGTTTTGAACTATATACAATCCTAAATTTATCCTTTTACTTAAAATAAGATTACTGATAATCAGACCTTTAAATGGTGTAAACAATTAAAAGCCCATTTTTGTTTAAAATATATGAGTAAATGTATTGAATTTATTGCCTAAAAATGATATTTGCACTGTAAGAAAAAACAATATTTATTTAATATGAAAAAATTTAGAAATTCAATTTTAGCAGTAGTAGCAATAGCTGCTATCTCATTTACTTCTTGTTCAAAATCAGGTAATACTGCTGAAGCGGATGCTACACAGGTTACTGCAGATTCACTAATGGCGGCTGAAGCTTTAGCAGATTCATTAGCTCAAATAGAGGTTCCAACAGAGGTTATGCCAGATTCTACAGTTGTTGTAGATTCAATTAAGTAATCACTACAAAATATATTGTAAAAGGGTATTCCATTTCGGAATGCCCTTTTTTTACGTTAAAAATTTGGCACTAAAAATGGGTTATAAAGAGGTTTATCTAATCTATATGCTGTTACTTTCGTTTATTAGATATGATAAATAAACGTACGCTTACTTTCCTAGAAGATCTGCGAAAGCATAATACGCGTGAGTGGTTCACAGAGTATAAGAAGGAGTATGAGAATGCCAGGATGGAGTTTTCTAAGCTGATAGACGTATCCGCGGAGGAACTGAACCTTACAGATGTCATCGATAGTAAAAAGATTTTCCGAATCAATAGAGACGTCCGATTTAGTAAAGACAAATCTCCATATAAGAATAAGCTCAGTGGCTTTTTTACCAGAGCTACAGGAGCACGTAGAGGAGGATATTTTCTCAGCATAGAGCCAGGAGGTAAGACAGTAGTAGGTGGAGGATTTTATGCTCCAGAAAAAGAGGATTTACTCAGGATAAGAAGAGAGTTTGAAATGGGTGTATCCGAGATAGAGAAGGTCACCTCTGACCAAAACTTTACCCGACACTTTGGAAGACTTAGAGGTGAGGCTCTTAAGACTGCTCCTAGAGATTTTGATAAGGAACACCCTAATATAAAATGGATAAACATGAAGCAATTTTATGCTTTCAGAGAGTTTACGGATAAGGAAGTTACGGATGCATCGTTTCCTAAAGAAGTGATAAGTACATTCTTGGCAATCCGTCCGTTTTTTGACTATATGAGTGATGTGCTCACCACTAATCTGAATGGTGAGTCTACCCTATGACAGAGAGATATATAGCTACTAGAAAACGAACAGAATACATCTGTGGTCCGCTAGAGATAGAGGATTACTCTGTTCAGCCTAATTCAGATGTAAGCCCACCAAAGTGGCACTTAGCTCATACTACGTGGTTTTTTGAGCAGTTTGTACTCAAAGCATTTGTAAGCGAATATTCAGAGTTTGATGTTGATTACTCCTACTTGTTCAATAGTTACTACAGCAATGTAGGAGAACACGTGCTGCGAGCAGATAGAGGACTAATGACACGACCTACTATAGCAGATGTAGTGAACTATAGAAACTACGTAGATGAGCAAATGGCTCTATTCCTCAGTGGTAACGTGGCTAAAGGACAACTAGAAAAAGTAGAACTTGGGATTAATCACGAAGAGCAACATCAAGAGCTATTGGCCTATGACATGAAGTACATATTAGGTCATCAGCCTACTTTCCCTAAATATGGAGATGGCTTTCAGCTCAAAAAAGAGCGAGAGTTTGGATTTGTGTCCGTGGATGAAGGTGTATACGAAATAGGGTATAATGGGCCTAATTTTCATTTTGATAATGAAGAAAATAGTCATAAAGTATACCTCAATGCGTATGAGATGAGTAAAAGCCTAGTGACTAATGGAAATTGGTTGGCATTCATAGCTGCAGGAGGATATGAGGATGTTAATCTCTGGCACAGTGAAGGCTGGTCTTGGGTACAAGGTTTAGAGATTAAAGCTCCAATGTATTGGTATCTAGACAGAGGTGAGTGGAAGTACTATGATATGACAGGTTTTAATCTGGTAGATAAGGACCTGCCCGTGATGCACATAAATCTTTACGAAGCACATGCCTACGCTGAATGGAAAGGAATGAGACTTCCCACAGAAGCAGAGTGGGAGGTGGTAGCAGACCAAATCCAGTGGGGACAGCTCTGGGAGTGGACGAATAGTGCTTATCTGCCGTATCCTGGCTTTAAGAGTGAGGCAGGAGCACTGGGAGAGTACAATGGTAAGTTTATGGTAAATCAAAAAACGCTGCGTGGTGGCTCCATAGCTACAGCTATTGGTCATTCACGTAAGACATACAGGAATTTTTTTCATGCAGACTTTCGTTTGCAGTTTTGTGGACTTAGACTTGTAAAATAATAAATGATAAATAACCAATTTGCTAAGGATGTAGACGCGGGTCTATCCACATTTCCAAAGAAGCTTAGTAGTAAGTACTTTTATGATGATGCGGGAGACAAGATTTTTCAGAAGATAATGGCAATGCCCAGCTATTACGTTACCAAGGCCGAGTATCAGGTCCTTGAGCAGCGTAGTGACGAGATAGTAGCACAGCTGAATGTGACTAATCACCTCAATATATATGAGCTAGGAGCAGGAGACGGAACTAAGACCATCTTGTTATTAAAGGCACTGACTAAGGCTAATATAAACTTCACCTACTACCCTATAGATATATCTGCGGATGTACTAGATACGTGTGAGGACAATGTAAAAGCGGCCTTGCCTAGTGCTAAGGTAGAGAAGCTGAACTATACCTATGATGAGGCCATGAGTCAGATACATAGTGAAGAAAATGAGACAAATTTAATCGTGTTTTTGGGTTCTAATCTGGGAAACCTATACCATTCAGACGCGATAGCATTTTTAAAGAAAATACAGGGAAATCTAGGTGCTAAAGATTGGCTGATGATGGGGCTAGATAAAATGAAAAATCCTGCTACTATTCTAGCTGCTTATAATGATGAAGATGGAATCACGCAAGGTTTTAACCTGAATATACTACATAGAATGAATAGTGAGTTAGGTGGTAATTTTGATGTAAGTAAATTTACGCATTGGCCGGTATATAATCCTGAAAGCGGGACATGTACGAGCTACCTGGTAAGCGCAGAAAAGCAAGAAGTAAGAGTGAATGGGAAGACCTATACCATAGCAAAAGCAGAGTCTATACATACAGAAATCTCTCAGAAGTATAATCGTCCTATTATTAATTGGCTCTGCAAAATGTCGGGGCTAACTCTCGAACAAATCTATACTGATGAAAAAGAATATTTCTTAGAGTGCTTGGTAAAAAGAGTATAGATTTTTGGCTTATTGTTGTCTAAAGGTATCTCAGAGCAGTCCAAGATAAGCAAAGGATCTAAAGCAAATTTTATTAGACGTTAATTATGTTCTTATACCAAAATAGCTTTCAATTGCCGCATATAAATCGTTTTTCACTCGATTTCTATTCGTTAAAAAATACGTGTCCGCCTATGGAGGAATACCATACCCTTCGATGAACTCAGGGTGACAAGTATTGTGATTTTTCGCCTTTACAAACCTTCGATAAACTCAATTTATGTATACGACACTTAAAAACTAAATTGGTATTAAAAGTCTTTTAGTGCTCTCGTAAGCTTTCTTGCGTAATTCCTAGTTTATCTTGGAAGCACCATTCCACAATTTTAGATTTTTGTACTCTAGGGAGCAACTCCTTTCGAGTACAAACTAGTGCCCATTTTATACGATTATCGTTTGGCGTATTGTAGGTTTTTACGTATAAATTGAATATCAGATAGTATGTCGTGCAGGTCCCACTCTACTCCTCTGAAAGCGGAGGTATGAGTAGGGTCTATTTGTATTTCTTTTGGCCAAAAGAAAATCAAAGAAGAATCAATCTTTTGTGGGTGGAGAGGTGGTGGTGGCAGAATTAGGGCTCCAGTAGAAATGTAGATTTTATTGTCTTTTATAGGAAACTCTCCTTCATCACCACCTCCCATTATAGTAAGTTTGTTATTGTTACGCTGTAAAAAAAGCATCAAACATTGCCCTATCTTGTATGAAGTCCATCTGTGGCCACAAGGCCAGTCCTGAAACTTATTGACATGAATTATTCCTGTATCTGATGTAATACCGCCTTCTATCTCAAAGGTAAAAGTAAGTTCGTCTTGCTCTGTAATTATTCCATAGACAATTATGTCTGACTGTGTAATCAGCATGGAAATGTCTATCTGCTTAGAATCGGCTTGACTTTTACTAAAAAAAAGAGCACATAGTATGATTATAAAAGTTCTCATTCCTTAAAAAATATGGAAACCTCCTTCACAAAGACATCTATATCTTTCTCATTATTATAGTAATGGAGTCCTACACGAATATTGCCACCACGTTCAGAGACTTCTATATCCTTGGATGTTAAGTGATGGAAAAGTCCCTTTTTACTCTCTATGACTAGTATCCCCAGCCTATTCTCATCATAAAAATCTCCAACTATATGAATTTGTGCCTGCTCAAGTTGTTCTATAAGGTAGTCCATGAGTTCGGTGATACGCAGATAGATGAAGTCTTGCCCAATTTCTTTGATGGTCTGTAAAGCAAACCCCAATCGGTGAAATGCCACGTGGTCCTGGTGCCCAGGTTCGTAGCTTCTTATACTCGGTCGATACACGGCGATACTATCCTCCCATATGAAGCTGTTATACCCTGCAGACTTAGGCGGATAGGTGTTTAGCGTATCCTCATTGACATATAGAAATCCATTGCCAAAACCTGCCAATGCCCATTTGTAGCAGCTTGCTCCTAGCACACTAATGTTGCACTTTTTTACATGGATACTTACCGACCCAAAACTTTGAGTGGCATCTACTATAAGCTTGCAATTGTACTGCTTGCATATAGCACCTATGCTTTCTAAGTCCGCTAGATAGCCAGTAAGGTACTGACAGTGACTTAGTGCGAAGTATGCTGGTTTATGCTGTTTAATAGCTTCTTCAATGTTAGTCAAATCGAGTGTATGATCGTCTTCAAATGTGGTCCATACTACTTCGAAATCATTGATTTGGAAAGGCATGGTAAGTGAAGGGTAGTCGTGCTCTATAAGTAGAATTCTTGTTTTGGCTGGGAGCGATTGTACAAAGAGATTTAGACCAATCGAAAAATTCTGAATGAGTGCTACCTCTGAGGTCTTGGCATGTATCAGGTCTGCCACTTGTTGTTTTATGGCTGGTATAGCAGTTGATATAAAATCAGTTCTGTAGTTGCCAGGATTTTCTCTGAATTTTAAGACCTCTGCAGCTACAAAAGCCTCGGCCGCTAAGCTTGGTATACCATTAGCAGGGGAGTTGAGATAGACTCCTGTGTAATTTTCTAGATGTTCGCCGCGTAGTTCTGCCCAGTTTATCATTGGGGTAAATGTAAGTTGTCTCTCTTGTATTTTTAGGATTCTTAGAGCTTATTTGGTTTTTAGATTGACGCCTTAAGTCAAAAATAACATGAAATCGGATCTCTTGTGGTTACAATGTTATTTATGCTCTTTTAGTGCGTAAGTTGGTTCGGAAGAGTTTGACCCACTTACTCGGGGTTTCTACGGAACTAAGACTGAACGTATAGAAGGTGTTGATATACCTAGTATTGCATACTTGCTAAAAATAGTAGGATACTGACAGCTATTTTAACAGAAGGTGGATCTCCGTATATTGCGACGGTTACCTTTACACACTAGACGAGAATAAAATCAAAAATAAAAAGGGACTCATTAGATAATAATGTGTCCCTATTTTTAATAGTCGTTATTTAAATTATAACGTCATACTCACCTTCATCATCCAGTTAAATCCAGCCATAGGATATA
>CAWVTM010000097.1:0-6889 GCA_963933305.1 uncultured bacterium | reverse complement strand
TAGCTAATCAAAGAGTATGAGTATCTGATTCTTTTCTACTTTATCTTGTTTGTTGATTTCTACAGAGGCTATAGTCCCTTCTTGAGGTGATTTTATAGCATTTTCCATTTTCATAGCTTCTAGTACTATCAGTTCTTGTCCCTCAGTCACCACATCTCCTGCAGCTACTAGTACATCTAATACTAGCCCAGGCATAGGTGCCTTCATTTCTTTTAGTCTTTTCTTGCCTGACTCCATACCCATACTCTTCAGCAGTTCGGCCAGTTTATTATGAAGCGTGGTCTTCACCACTCGGCCATTTATAGACAAAGTCATAGATCCGGTAGCGTGATCCTTATTCAGTACAGCTATGGTGTAGGATTTATTCTCTACTGTAAGATGGGATGTGCCATCTGGTAAAGAGATTAAGTCGTGGGGAATATTCTCGCCATTCAGTAAGAGCTCCTGATTATTACGTAGCACATCTATTGTGCTCCCGTTTACTTCTATTTTTGCCATTGTAAGCGTCAAATTTACGAATAGTTTGATAAAAGGTTTTGTACATGCTTCATCTTGTCAACATTGCTTGATGCAATTGAGCACTAGCCTTTATTAGTTTTCGTTATAAGGGACGATATATCTTGTTCATGCCATGAAAACTACTCAAGCAAAGATGCTAAGATTATAGAGGTTCTGAGTTCAGAATTGCGGTATCAGGGATTACGGTTTTTTCTAATATTTTGGATGGTCCGTCTTCTGACATAAGGGGCGCTATAGGAGGTACTTCTTTGATCTGGATGTCAATGTCATAATTTGTTTTTTCTTTCATGGTCTCACCAAATATTTTGAAACGTTCTATATTGACATTGCCAGCAGAATAGATAGAGATACCTATGAACAAGGCAAGACATATAAGCCAAGAAAGAAAAACTAATTTCACATTGACCCGCACAGTACTGTCAAGAATGAATAGTATAATAGCGTAACATATTGTGCCTATAGGAATTAGAATAAGACTAAGTAGTGAGAGACTAAAAATCCAGTTTAGTGTAGGCGATTTAAGTATAGATGGAATTAGGGTGTCGCTATCTCCAGCATTTACTTGAAAGCCTCCAGTAGCATTAGCTAATAAAAATACGGTAAGTGCTATACCCGAAGTGACCAAGCAGATTAGAACACCTGCTCCAAAAAACTTAGCAAAGAACTTGATAATTTGCTCTATACCGGAGGTTATTGACTTGGTTGATTTCGAAAAATTAGAATTTTTTTTTATTCTATCAGCTACGTTACTTGCTTCATTCTTTACATTTCTAGCTACGTCTGTAGCTTCTTGTCTCACGTTATTTACGATGTCATTGATAGTGGTGTTCCCACCTTTCATGCGTGAGCGATCTTCTGGTGTAGATGCTTCTGGGAGTATAGCCCAAAATACGAAGTAAGCAATAAGTGGTATGCCTGTGAATATGATGAGAAGAACAGCAATTATTCGAACTACCGAAGTATCCATGCCAAAATAAGCACTTATACCACTGCATACTCCTCCGAGTACTCTATCGTCTGTATCTCTGTAGAGTTTTTTATTGTTGTTACTATTCGTACTTTGAGATTGTTTGGTATCTGTCTCGTCATCTATGTCCATATCCGCAGCAGATCCCATCAGTTTGGTAGCTTCAGCTACGTCTTTTTCGTTGATAAAGGTGTTCCCTTTTCTTATTTTTCCGAAAAACAGTTCAGCTATTCTGGCTTCTATATCTGTGAGTATTTCTTGTCCATCTATAGTATTAGCGAAGTGATTTTCTAATGTTTGTAGATAATACGAGAGAGATTTGTATGCTTTTTCGTCAATAGAGACCGCTTGCCCTGCTAGATTTATTTGGATTATTTTATTCATTTTATGTTGGTTAGTTGGTTTACAGAGTTGCTGAGTTCAGTCCAAGTGTCAGCTAGTTGTTTGTTAAATTTTATTCCTTCTTCTGTGAGTGAATAGTATTTTCGAGGTGGTCCTTGGTCACTTTCTTTCCACTCATATTTGAGTAGTCCAGCATTTTTTAATCGAGTGAGTAGTGGGTAAAGAGTTCCCTCTACTACGATGAGCTTTGCTTCTTTGAGGTGCGTGATTATATCTGAAGCATATACTTCACCAGTACTAGTCAGGGTGAGTATACAATACTCTAAGACTCCCTTTCGCATTTGAGATTGTGTGTTTTCTATCTTCATTAGGTTATGCAAATATATATCCATAAAAAGGTACTATGCAAAGCAAAGTACCTTTTGTTTTGCAAATCAGTTAATAAATCCGATGAAAGGTACTTTTCTGCTTATCTACCGAGAGAGGATATTACGCTTTCACATGTAGGTAAATAATATACCTTTGCTCTTCGAAAAATTATGTCAGTTTTAGTAAATAAAGATTCTAAGATAATCGTTCAAGGATTCACAGGCAGCGAGGGTACATTCCACGCTGGTCAGATGATAGAATATGGTACACAGGTAGTAGGAGGAGTGACTCCGGGTAAGGGAGGTCAGACTCACTTGGATAAGCCGGTGTTTAATACTGTAGTAGATGCTGTGAAAGTCACAGGTGCTGATACAAGTATCATTTTCGTGCCACCTCCATTTGCAGCGGATGCTATCATGGAAGCTGCAGAAGCTGGTATCAAGGTAATAGTATGTATTACAGAAGGGATACCCGTAGCTGATATGGTTAAAGTGAAGGCTTACTTAGATAATACCGCTAGTAGACTAATAGGTCCTAACTGCCCGGGTATCATCACTACAGATGAAGCTAAGGTAGGTATTATGCCAGGATTTATCTTCAAAAAGGGTAAAATAGGTATAGTATCTAAGTCAGGTACACTTACGTATGAAGCGGTAGACCAAGTAGTGAAAGCTGGTATGGGATGCACTACTGCCATAGGTATAGGTGGAGATCCTATCATAGGAACATCTATGAAAGAAGCAGTAGAGCTTCTGATGAATGATCCAGAGACCGAAGGAATAGTGATGATAGGTGAGATAGGTGGAGGTATGGAAGCCGAAGCGGCTCGCTATATAAAAGAGCATGGTACTAAACCAGTAGTAGGTTTCATAGCTGGTGAAACAGCTCCTGCAGGACGTACTATGGGTCACGCAGGTGCTATAGTAGGTGGAGAAGATGATACTGCCGCTGCTAAAAAAGCAATAATGAGAGAATGTGGACTACACGTAGTAGATTCTCCAGCAGGAATAGGAGCTAAAATGGCTGAGGTTCTTAGTTAAGTACTTGCATACAGAAATAGAGTAGAGATGGCTCTTCAGTGATGAAGAGCCATTTTTTTATGGTTTAATTTTAGTACAGTTGATTAGTATGCTCTGGGGAGTCATCCGTTATTTAACTCCATAAATAGTGTATAGGATAAAGCAGGTAGATAGTATTATGATTAAAATTATGACATAAAAAAAAGGACCTATGATTATCTGATCATAGGTCCTTTTTTTTATGTTGGTTAAGAGGTTAAAATAATTGGAATTTCACCGGCATTCTAAATCTCATATTTACAGCATTGTCTCTTTGTTTTGCTGGTTTCCATTTGCCAGAAGTCATTTTTATTACTCTCATGGCTTCCTCTTCCAGTCCAAAACCTTTTTTGCCTCCTAGGATAGCGATGTCTTTTACTCTTCCTGATTTGTCCACTACGAACACTACATTTACAGTACCTTCTATGTCGTTTTCCATTGCCATAGGTGGGAAGACTAAGTTTTCGCCTAGAAATCTTTGAAGACCTTCGTCACCTCCTGGGAAACTAGCTTTTTCAGATACGTCAAAGATTTCAAAAATCTCATTGGTTTCTTCTAGTACCTCTTCATCCATCTCATATTCTTCCATCTCAGTATCTTGATCGACCTCATTTTCTTCTATCTCAGGTTGATCCTCTTCTATCTCCACATCGTCCTCTACCACTTCTATCTCTGGCGGTGGAGGAGGTGGTGGTGGCTTTTTCTCTTGTACGGTGTTTTCCATTACTATCAGGTCTTCCTCTATGATGATGTTTTCGAGATCTTCAGGTTTTTCATCGTATATAGAATACGTGAAACCATAAAGAACTGCTCCTACAGCAATAGCAAGTCCTAAAAGAAAGAAATCAATTCGTTTGTTTTTGACTTCAGGCTTCGAATACTTTTTTACTTCCATTATAATTATTTCAAAATTAACTTAAATTTATACTAGTTAATACAGTTTGTTAAGAAAAGGTAAATACTTTTTTAGTAACGGCACAGTTCGCTGAACAAACGTGATGAGTATAACGCCTACTATACATCCTACTGTATTAGACACTATATCTCCTATATCATAACTACGCCCCAATGCCATAGTACTTTGTAGCACTTCTATGAGTATTCCGTATGTCACGCCAATAAGTAGTAACCCTATTTTTTGTTTCATAGAGACATCTCTAATGGCCAATGCCCAAAGGAGAATGAATACCGCATAGAGTACAAAGTGGATTACCTTATCCAGTTCTAGCAGCGTGTCAAAACTGAAGCTACGAAACGCAGCTGCTGGTAATAAGCACGATGAAGCTATGAATATTGTCCACAGTACAGCAAGAACGTATGCTCTATGGAGCTTCATGCAGTCTAGTTACCAGTAAGTGCTTTGTATGATTCTACATCCATAAGACCTTCTAATTCAGAAGTGTCGGATAGTTTAATTTTCACCATCCATCCTGCATCATAAGGATTTTCGTTTACGCTTTCTGGAGCGTCTTCTAAGTTTGTATTTATTTCTACTATTTCACCGCTTAGTGGCATAAATAAGTCAGAGACAGTTTTTACTGCTTCGATAGTGCCGAATACTTCGTCTTTAGCTAGGGTTTCGCCCTCTGTTTCTATCTCTACAAATACGATGTCACCTAGCTCTCCTTGAGCAAAATCTGTAACTCCTACTGTCGCGATATCACCTTCTATAGATATCCATTCGTGCTCTTTTGTGTACTTTAAATTTTCTGGAAAGTTCATTGATTGATATGTTTTATTTTTGTTAAATGTGTAATTTTATGCAGTTTTCACTACTCTTTTATGTACTGCGTAGATGCTTAACACATCGTGCAGTTTTTGCTTAAGGTCTTTACGCTCCACTATGAAATCTACGAAACCTTTTTCTTTTAAAAACTCTGAACGTTGAAATCCCTCGGGCAAATCCTTACCTATCGTTTCTTTAATTACTCTGGGTCCAGCGAACCCGATAAGAGCTTTTGGCTCTGCTATATTAATGTCTCCTAGCATAGCAAATGAAGCGGTAATACCTCCTGTGGTAGGATCTGTGAGTATAGATATGTATGGTAATTTAGCTTCTGCAAGAAGTGCTAGCTTAGCAGAAGTTTTAGCCATCTGCATAAGTGAAAATGCAGCCTCCATCATACGAGCACCACCACTTTTAGAGATGATAATCATAGGAATTTTATTTTCTAAAGCTTTATCTATCGCTCGTGCTATCTTCTCTCCTACTACACTGCCCATAGAGCCACCTATAAAGGCAAAATCCATTACAGCCATACTTACTCTTATCCCTTGTATTTTACCAGTAGCAGTTCGTACTGCATCGGTTAATCCGCTTTTCTTTTGTGAGGCTATAAGCCTATCTGGATACGGCTTGGTATCTTCAAATTTTAATGGGTCACCTGAAGTTAGATTAGCATCCAGTTCTTTGAATTTACCGTCATCAAAAAGGATTTCGAAGTACTCTCTGCTCCCTATTCTGCCGTGATAGCTGCACTTTGGGCAAACCCACATATTGAGTTCAAACTCCTTAGTACTTGTAGGCTCTTTACACTCTTTGCATTTATACCATAGCCCGTCAGGTGTAGGTTTCTTATCTTGTGTTTTCGTTAAGATTCCTTCTTTTACTCGCTTAAACCAACTCATGTCTCTTGTCTACTTTCGAAGTATATTAAGTATTTTACAACTTTAGATACGCTGCTATTATGTTATAATTGTTAAGGGCAAAAGTACATTTTTTTTAATACCTACATTTGTATTATTAATGGGTAAAAGCATAAGTATACAGCCAGCTAATAGTGTTGATTTACGCAAAGCTATTTTTGGTGTACGTAGATCAGTATTCGTTGTAGAGCAAAACGTTTCGGAGAGCGAAGAGTATGACGAGTTTGAAGCTTCTAGTACTCATTTTGCCGCTGCTATGGGTGATGTAGTAGTAGGTACATGTAGGTATAGAAGTACTGCTGGTGGCACAAAGTTGGAGCGGTTTGCAGTACTTGAAGAATATAGAGGCAATGGTGTAGGGGAGTCTTTGGTAGCTCACTGCCTAGATCTAGTAGGTGAAGAGGCTTGCGTATATTTACATGCACAGATCCAAGTGGTTGATTTTTATGCTAAATTTGGGTTCGAAAAAATAGGTGATCAGTTTAAAGAAGCGGGTATCAGACATTTTAAAATGGTGCTAAAGGGTCGGAGTGTATCCTAATGATTAGGTAGTTTTATGCTGCTTATACTCAAGGTTTAGAAAAGGTATCTAGTGTGATATGGAGTTTTGCAGTGTATTTTTAATTTACTATGTTCTCTAGTGGGATTACACTTGATTGAGATGTATAAGAAAAGTGGACTTTAGTTTATACTTTTGCCTTAGCAATGAAGAAAATACTGGTAACTGGGGGATTAGGATATATAGGTAGTCATACTGTAGTAGAGCTGCTAGCAGCGGGATGTGAGGTGGTCGTTATAGATAATCTGAACAATTCAAAGGTTGAGGTGAAGTCTCGTATAGAGGGTATTTCTGGTAAGGCGTTCGAACTTTGTATAGGTGATGTGAATGATTCTGAAATATTGGAGGGTCTCTTTGCTAAGCATTCATTTAGTGGAGTGATCCATTTTGCCGCTCATAAGGCGGTAGGAGAGTCAGTAGACAATCCTG
>CAWVTM010000096.1:0-6917 GCA_963933305.1 uncultured bacterium | reverse complement strand
TATATCGTACTTATCCATAAACAGTTATCAAGTGGCGAAAGGCCCATTTCCATTTCACTGAATAGTGGAGAGCTCCAGCTCGCTGAAGCAGTGTAATCCACTCTTTTTTTTTAAATCCTCTGAGTACGCTGAGTGGAGCATCATTTTTTACCAAAAAGGACTTGGAGAATAGCTGAGTCAAACCTTTAATAGCATAGTATGCCAATGGATTTCGTTCTAAGTCGTTGATTATTAAAGTGCTTTTATTTTGAATAGAAAATTGAATCAGCTCTATAATTTGCTCATCAGAGAGGTGGTGGGTAAATAAACATGCGTGAAGAACGTCTATTTGAGGTATATGATCGCTTGCGTTTCTGTAGTCATCCGTAATAAACGTAAGTTGCTTTGGTAAGTGGGCGGACGCATAATTGGTACAGACCTCTTTGAGGTCTACGCCGTAAAGATTGCACTCTATGCTATTTTTTTGGGCGTACCTGTATATTTCGTGAAGCATATCGCCACCACCAGAACCGATGTCTACTATGTTCTTATTGTGAAGGTCGATTTTGTTAAAAGCACTTACGGAAATACCATAACCGCCTAATAGTGTGTTTATGGTATGAAGTTCTTTGAGGTTAAGAATAAGGTCCTTTTTGGCAACATCTCCATCCAGTAGCTCTTTGGTATGTGAGCGATGTTTAAACATAGGATAAGAGTGCGGATTCCAGAGTAAGTCCTGGCCCAAAAGCACAAGCTATGAATTCAGGTTTATTTGAGGGCCGATTAGCGAGCATCTCTTTCAATACGAATAGTATTGTAGCTGAAGACATGTTTCCGTTTTCTAAGAGTACTTTTCTGGAGGCCGATACTTCTGACTCGTCTAGGTGTAAAGTCGATTTTATACTATCTACTATTTGTTTGCCTCCGGGGTGTATGGCCCAGCCAGTGGAGCTTGGTGTTTTGCCGAACAGTGATTTTTCATCAAGTGAAGCTTTGATGCTTTTAGGTACATCACTGGATAGTGTCATAAGAAATCCGTCAGATGATATTTTCCAGCTCATTTCATTCTTTGAGTTGGGTATGAGTCGGGACTCGAAATCTTCTAGTTTTAGACGAGCACCTGTATTATTTGAAGAAATGAGGACTGATGCAGCTCCATCTGCGAAAATGGAATTAGAAAGTAAGTAGTCGTCTATGAATTTATTTTGAAAGTGCAGCGTGCAGAGTTCTACAGAAACCATCAAGACTGTTCTGTTGGGCGTATTGCAAATGTCTTTGGCCATACGGAGCCCAGTTAGAGCTGCATAGCAGCCCATAAAGTTGACATTGTAGCGTCTTATGTTAGTGTTGAGTTTGAAGTGATTTACAAGGTCTATTTCTACTCCAGGAGCTTGCATACCGGTACAGCTGATGAAGATGATGTCAGTGATGTTTTCTTTGTTCTGTTGAAAAGCGGTATTGTTTTCTATGGCATCTATCGCTAGTTCTAAGGCTGACGAGTGGTACGTTGCCAGTTTAGCTTCTAGGGACATTTCTACCAGTTTTTTGATGTCAGGTTCTACGCAGTTTCGCTTGTTTATAGCACTTCTAGCAGTCAGAAATTTGATCTTACGCTGAGTGTCTGTATCCTCGGTCATAGAGGAATAGATATCGTAAAACTGATCCTGTGTTAGGGAGTGCTTTGGAACGGAGGTCCCGATGTCTAAAATGTAACTCAAAGTGTTATGTAATAACCAAGTAAATGAAGAATAGATTTAGGACTAGAGCGGCTATCGTATTCATGTACATCGTGTGTTTGTAGTCTGCGTATTTGGTGTCTTTCCATACTTTACTAGCCCAATATACGAAATAGCCTATGATTGGGATTTGTGCGATGGTGAAAAGGTAAAATGAAGTGATATCTGTTTGCTCAAAGTGCAAATAGTAGAAGAGCGTAGCAATCCCGAACATAACACCTGAAAATAAGAAGGTGCCTCTGTATCCCAACGTATAACTTAATGTGGTCACTCCGTCTGCAAGGTCACTCTTGTGCTGGTAGATTTGGGTGAGTGGATAGACGGCTCCTATTTGGAAAGAGGTAGCTAGGAGAGCGAAGTAAATGTCATTAATTCGTATTCCTGATAGGAAGAATTCTGACAAGTGCTGGGTGCTAGTGTTCAACACGAAGACTCCATAGGTCGTCATGTAATAGGTAAAGCCTCCTTGGAATATAAATATGATAATCAAGCCCATATAAGGATATTTCTTAAGCCGAATAGGTTTGTAGCTATAGAGGCGAGATGCTAGAATGTAACACAGGAGTAACACAGTGAACTCTACTGTGAGTAGAAGGGATAGTGTCAATGCAGCGGTATCAAAAATGTTGGCTATCCAAAGCATTCTTTTGTTGGAAGGAGGTGGGCTTTTTAAGCCACCTACGCTTCCTTGATCAGTGTCGTAGTAGCTGTTAAAAATATTACTGGCTGGGTATACGAGTACATGGAGAATGATAAATACCAATAATGCATTAACGTAAGAGACGATTATAGTTTGCGATAATGCAAACAAGTACACTGGCATGAGCAGTAATGAAAACTGCAGTCTTAGATGTGTAAATGCGTCTAGCCATTCTTGTTTATTGCTTGCCATTGGGTTGTTTTGTGTATTATATATCGTTAAAAGTGTAATTCTATCCTTTTCTGCCTTGCTCTTTGTGAGTGGTACAAAGAGTGCGGTTTCGTTAATATCTGTAGTGCCTGTTTGCCAGTTATTTGGGAGGTTAAAAAAGCAGTTCTGTTCTAAAGAGGGTCAAAGTAACATATTCCTGTTGCTTGTGCTTGTCATTGCAAAGCTTGAGTATTGACAATGAGTAAGTGTAAGACTCGCGTGTATACTTAAAGCAACATAAAAATTGTCATTAATGTTCTATCATCAACGGTTTAATGCCATAAATGAATGTGCTAAGGCTTCTTTAGGAGAGCAATAAAAAATCCTTCTCCAAACAAATGGGGAAGGATTTTTAACTGTCTTATACGTGTATTGAATTACCAGTCGTCATCATCGATAAACGGTGTAGCTTCGCAAGTAGCTCTAAGACCGTCTATTAACTTAGTCATTTGAGTGTTGCAAGCCATCAAAATCTTGTCGTTGTTTTTAATGTTTCTTTTAGCGGTCATGTAATATTCCATGTAAGTCTCATCTGGTTTTTTATCTCCTGTGGAACTTTTTTGGACGTGCACGAAATTTTCAAATTTATACCTGTATCGCCAATCTTTGAAACGCAGCTCCATATCGAATTCTATGGTTCCAGCTTCTACTGTTTGATACTTGTTAAGTTGTACTACTAATGGCATAGTCACGTATGCTTTTATAGTTTGGCCTTCTTTACCGCCAACAGCTGCACCTGCGGCGTCTATCATTTGCTTTGCTTCTCTTGTTCCAAACTGTGTTTGCATCCAGCTGATGGCTCGAGCATACAGAGAGTCAGATAATGAGTAGTCTACTCCGCCAAGATCTAAGAATCGATCTGGGACGATTACCTCCACTATTTCCACGTAAGTCACTAGCTGTGACGCACTATCGTACGGCATTCCCGTAAAACGTTCGTAGGGTCTATGTTCTATAGCGGGGCTAGAAGAGCGTACATAGTCGCTTCCTCCGGATCCGAAATCGAAAGTACCATCATTTTCCCAGTCGTCATCGTCACTTCCCCAGCTATCATCTCCGCCGGAGGTATCCGCAAAGTCTCCAGTGGAGCCAGCGGATCCTTGGTCATAATTATAATTTCCTTGATTGTCTGTAGTATCGTCTGAGTTATTGCCCCAGGTGTCGTCACTAGAATCGTCCCAAGACTGGTCGTCCCACGACTGTGCATTCGAAGTACTACCAAACGCACAAAAAATCAGTAGTGTAAGAATTAATTTTTTCATTGCTTTATTTTCCACTTAAGTATAGCCAAATGCTTTGCTGTAACTTGAGTTCTACGAAAATAAACTATTTTTAATTTGAAACAAGTTGAACGATTGTGGATTAATAAATTGTGACAATGGAACAGAGATGCCCTGATGTATTCCCTTTATTTGTAAAAAGTAATATAAATATGGTAAAAGCGTGGTTGTTGAACGTAGTGGTCTTAAGTATACTGGTAGCGGGGTGTGGAGCTCCCAAAGGGAAGGAAGCAGGCGATCCTTTAATATTACAAAAAGATGACCATTCGTTTGCTAATTTTAATGAAGTGAGAGTAAATCACATTTCGTTAGATCTCACAGTAGATTTTGACCAAAAGGTGCTCAGTGGCAGTGCTCGTTTGTCGTTAAACAATATCACAGAGACCAATACGCTTGTTCTTGACGTAGGAGACTTATCTGTAAACGAGATCATTCTTGATAACGGAGAGGCGACTACCTTTTCACTGGGAAAAGAGAGTGAGATTTTTGGACAATCACTGAGTATTGCCATAGAGCCTACCACTGAGTGGGTAGAAATTAAGTATGCTACGAGTCCAGAGGCCAAAGCATTGCAGTGGCTTTCTCCAGAACAGACACTGGGCAAAGAACACCCATTTTTATTTAGCCAATCACAAGCTATACTTGCACGTACTTGGGTGCCTTGTCAAGATGGACCAGGCGTTAAATTTACGTATGATGCTAAAATAACAACGGACTCTAGCCTAATAGCACTAATGAGTGCAGAGAATGGAACTACTAAAAATGCGGATGGCATATATACATTCAAAATGGACCAGCCGATTAGTTCATACCTGCTGGCACTCACTGTAGGTGACCTAGAATATCAGCGTATGGGAAGAAACTCAGGCGTTTTTGCCGAACCCGCAATGCTGGAAAAGTCTGTGTATGAGTTAGAAAGTATGCAGCGTATGATAGACAGTGCTGAGACGCTATATGGGCCATACGCTTGGGAGCAGTATGATGTAGTTATCCTTCCTCCTAGTTTTCCTTTTGGTGGAATGGAAAACCCACGACTTACATTTGCTACACCTACCATCATAGCGGGTGATAGGAGTTTAGTATCTCTGATAGCTCACGAGTTGGCTCACAGTTGGAGTGGTAATCTGGTGACCAATGAGACGTGGAATGACTTTTGGCTAAATGAAGGTTTTACAGTCTATTTCGAACAACGCATAATGGAGAAAATTTATGGGAGTTCATATGAAAGAATGCTGACCAAACTGGGAATGGGAGACTTAGTGAATACTATAGCCGAATTAGAGAAAGAAGGAAAACTAGCAGATACACACCTATACTTAGAGTTAGATGGACGAGATCCAGATGATGGACTTACAGATGTAGCGTATGAGAAAGGAAGGTTTTTTCTGCAGACGGTAGAGTCTATCGTAGGTAGAGAGCGTTTTGATTCATTTCTACGTACGTATTTCACAGTAAATAAATTTAAACCTATGAATACAGAAAGGTTTCTTAACTACCTGAATGACAACTTACTCTCTGATGAGGAGAGTGTAGATCTAGGTGCTGATGAGTGGATCTATGGTCCCGGACTGCCAGATAACTGCCCTGAGCCTTTCTCAGAAGAGTTAGACAAGGTAGAGTCTTCCTTAGCTAAATATAACAATGGACTCATAGGTGCAGATAAGCTAGTGACTGACGGATATACTACGCACCACTGGCTGTACTTTTTGAGAGGTTTGAGAAATCTTGACGGGAATAAAATGACAGAATTAGACGCAGCCTTCTCCTTCACTGAAACGGGGAATAGTGAAATAGCGTGTGACTGGTTTAAGCATGTAGTAGATCAATCGTATAAGCCGGCGTATCCTGCCATGGCTTCTTTCTTAAAGAGTGTAGGAAGGCGTAAGTTTTTAACGCCTTTATACAGTAGATTAGCAGCCACACCTGAAAATAAGCTGTGGGCTAAAGAGGTGTATGAGTTAGCTAGACCGAGTTACCACTCCGTAAGCTACATTACTATAGACGGCATACTGAAGTAGAAAAACTTTACCTTCGTTTGGAATTAGATAAATAGAAATCAACGAATAATGAAAAAAACCACCCAACTGGGATGTATTGCTTTTGTTTTCTTGCTGCTTTCAGTGACAGCTTGTACTAAAAGTCCCTCAGCTAAAATCTACAATATGTGGAGGTTAGAAGATTTTATTAAGCCATCGCTAGACAGTGCTATGCTAGTCAAAGTAGACGCACAAGGTGTTACATATACGTTTTCTAAAGACGGTAAGTACTCTGTAAGTGGAGCTATTAATAGTGTGGGCACCTTTGAGATAAATGAGGAGGGTACTCACCTAATCACGACAGAAGACGGAGAAATCACCACGTACGAAGTACAGCTTACGAATAGTATGTTAAAACTTTCTAAAGCAGAAGAATCAATGATATTTAAAGTAAAACAATAAGAATATGGGATTATTTGACATTTTTAAAACGAAGACAGTAGTAAAAGAAGCAGCCGTACATCCGCTGCAGGAATATTTAAAAGAAGCTAATTTAGCCATCGAAAATTTACAAGTAGTAGATGCAAATGGTACTACAACTATAACGGGTAGTGCACAAGATGGTGAATCTGCAGACAAAGCAAAAGAGCTGCTTAGGGCAAAGAGAATACCCTCTTTAACCAATAACATAACTATAGCAGAGTTGTCTCACTTAGGAATAGAATACAAAGTGACTACTGGTTCTGGCAGGCTAAACTGCAGAAAAGGACCAGGGACTAAAGATGAAGTAGTAGGAAAATTTCCTGAGAATTCAGTTGTTACGTTAGTTCAAAAGCACAATGCGACATGGCACAAAGTACGTGGGAATGATACGGAAGGCTATTGCCGCACTAAATACTTGAAACAAGTAAGCAATACATAAACTGCCTGATTCTAAACGATTTTAAAAAAAGATGGCTTTGGTCGTCTTATTTGTTTGTAGAATTGAAAATGCAAGTTATTTTTGCACTCCTTTTGAAAAAGAGGACATTAACTA
>CAWVTM010000095.1:0-6953 GCA_963933305.1 uncultured bacterium | reverse complement strand
TAACATAAAACTACTCTGCTTCTTCCTTTGCCTTATCGCCCTTTTTACGCTGACGCTCTGTTATACCCGTATATCTACGCGGATACTTTTCTATATCTTCCAGCAGTGCTTTTAGCTTAGCCACCGTCATATCTAGATTATCATAAAGTTCTTTATCATTCAGTAGCATACCCAGCGTACCGTCTTTGCTATTTACTGCAGCAGTAGTTTTTTCTAATTCTGTAGCTAGCTTTTTAACTTGAGCTGCTAGTATCCCGAATTCTATAGAAGATAGCTCCTTACTGGTAGAATCTATCTCATTTAGTATCCCGTCTATCTTAGGGGTAAGCCCTTTGAGCCCTACCGTAGTTTCTTTTACATTGCCCAGTATAGCCGCTATCTCTGCATCTTTACCATTGAGCAGGTTATTTAATTTATCTGCAGTTTCCTTAAATGACTTTAGGGCTAAAGAAGCATCTCTCAGCGTAGTCTCTAAATCTGCTCCTGCTATGGCAGTATCGATATTACCCAGCACCGAGCTCACACTCTTGGTAAGCGGCTCTAGCACTCCACTCACTGCTTGAGCTATCCCTTGATCTTGTTCTGCTTTGAGAAAATCTCCTGTCTTTGCGAATTCTGTAGAATCATCCCCAAAGATAAGCTCCACCGCTTTACTCCCTATCAAATCGTTATTGACGATTTTCATAATGGAATTTTTAGGTACTTTAATATCCTCCCCTACGGTGATACCCACAGTTAACTCTAAGGTCGCTCTATTCATGTTGATAGAGGTCACACTACCTACCTTATACCCATTTATAAGTACAGGGTTAGACTTAAATAGACCTTCTATCTTCTCGTATTTGCCAAAGTACTCATTACTAGAAGTGAAGAGGTCCTCCCCTCGCATAAAGTTATATCCTATGACGAGTACAGTGATAGCAAATGCTGATAATATCCCTACTTTAGTTTCTTTTGAAATGCTCATTTCCTTATTATTATAGATTTATTTGCTCGCTTCCAAGCGTATTTTAAACTCTTTTATTGCTTCAAATATATTGGTTGCAGACTCATTTTTACCTACCTCCGATATCAAATATGCTTTATTGGCAGGATTAGTGAGATATCCGGTCTCTACAAGTATGCTTGGCATGATAGTTTTCCAAAGCACTAAGAAGCCTGCTTGGTTCACTCCTAAGTCTATCATCTTACCTTTATCCTTCACATTATCTTGTACTATACTGGCTAGGGATATACTGTGCTCCAAAAACGCACTTTGATACAGTGATAGTATAATATGTGCCTCAGCTGAGCTCGGGTCAAAATCATCGTAATGACCAGTCTCTTCATAGTTTTCTTCTAGTTTAATCGATTCATTTTCTCGCTGACTTACCCTCCTATTTTCAGCATTTTTATGCAGCCCCATCACGAAGGTTTCTGCACCACTTATACTCGTATTGGTATGTGCGTTGCAATGAATAGAAATGAACAAATCTGCCTTGTTTTTATTGGCAATATCCGCTCTTTTCCAAAGCTCAACGAACCTATCATCTGTTCGGGTATAAATGACTTTCACGTCTGGCAACTCCTTTTTTATCTTATCACCAAGTTTTAAGGCTATATCTAACGCTATATCTTTCTCTTGACTTTCTCCTGATCCGTGGCAACCGTAATCTACACCACCGTGACCGGCATCTATCACTATTACCTTTATCGATGATTTAAATAGGTTTAAAGGCTGTGAACTAACTAATATCGAAATACTAACTAAGCCTATCAGAAATATACCTGAGACCCGTCTCTTTATAGGATATATGTCGTTCATTTGCATTTCAGTAAATTTTTTAGTTACGATTTAGTGAACAAGAATAGCATTCCATATTCGCAAAGAGCTTGTAGTCAGTCGGTTTTATATCAACTGGTGGTCTCCTTTTGTTTGTTTTTTAGTACACCAATTTTAGCTCAATCTACTACTGACTCGTCCATACAAATCAAAGATTCTGCACATATTGCCACTGATTCTTTGCTAGGTAGTACAGACAGTAGCAGCACACTAGATAGTATCGGATTTAACATAGCCGATCATCAGTCAGATCTAGACGCGGTAGTAGATTACCAAGCAGATGACTCCATCGTACTAGACATGACAGCTAAAAAAGCCTATCTCTACGGTAATGCACAGATACTCTATGGCGATGTGAAACTTAATGCTGATTTCATCACTATAAATTTTGACAGTAAGGATGTATTTGCCACTGGAATAATCAATGATAGTACCCAAAAGTATAAAGGTAGACCCTCCTTTGAAGATAACGGTAAAATGTATGAGGCAGATACTATGCTGTATAATTTTGAGACTAAAAAAGGGATGAGTTATGGCGTACTGACTAGTGAAAAAGACGGATTCATACACGGTGAGCGTGTGCTCCGTGATAGCCAAGAAAATATCTATGTAAAAAATGCTCGATTCACTACGTGCAACCTGCCAGATCCCCACTTTTATATCAAGGCAGATAAAATTAAAGTCATTCCACAGAAACAAATAATAACAGGTCCTGCTAACCTAGTGATAGCAGGGATCAATACACCGCTTGTAGTACCTTTCGGCTTTTTTCCTATACCAGAAAAACGAAAACAAGGTATCCTCTTTCCTACCTTTGGAGAGAGTGTGGATAGGGGATTTAACCTCCGTGGGCTGGGATACTATCTGCCAGTCAATGACTATATGGACGTGCAAGTAGCAGCAGACATCTACTTCCGTGGCAGCTGGGGAGCTACCTTGAGGTCTAATTATTATAGAAAATATCGCTACCGCGGAAACCTGCAATTTAGCTTCAATAGAAATGAGTTTGGCGAGCCAGAAGCTCCTGAGTTCAGAGTAAGTAATGATTATAGCCTGAGGTGGACCTACGCCCGTGACTCTAAAGCTAAACCAGGGAGTAACTTCTCTGCCAATGTAAACTTCGTAACGAGTAGTTTCTTGAAAAATAATACGACTGACTACCAAGACATCATCAGTACTAACAGTAACTCTAGTGTAGCCTACAGCCGAGGCTTTTTCAATAGAAAGCTGAACATGAGTATAGCGAGTAACATGAGTCAAAACCTGACTACCGGAGCTCTCAATATGACGCTACCGCAGCTTACTACCAGTGTAAGTCGTCAGATGCCCTTCAAAAATTTCACTACTAAAAATGCTACTGCAAAGAGCTTTATGCGAAACTTAGGTATCTCCTACCAAGGTACTTTTCGAAATGAAATCAGTACGATAGATACCGTCCTAATAGCTGGAGTTGGAGAAGTATTTGGACAGCCTTCTATACGTACGAATCCCAATCTACTGGATGATGTCAAATCTGGTATAAGTCACAGTATTCCCATCAGTACTTCGTTCAAAGCACTAAAATGGATCACCGTATCTCCTAATTTTAGCTTCAATGAGTATTGGTATCTGAAAACCACCGAAAAAACGTGGGATAGTACGAACGATACGCTGCTTATAAATGATAATGTCCGCGGATTTGACAGAGCATACAGCTACCGCACGAGCATAGGAATGAGCACCATACTGTATGGTATGAAACTATTTAAAAAAGAAAGTCCATTGCAAGCTATACGTCACGTGATGCGTCCCAATATAAGTGCCGTATGGAATCCAGATTTCAATACTGGTGAGGAAAATGGATACCGCTCGGTGCAGACGGACACACCTAGCGTATTAAGTACCTATAGTATTTATGAAAACGGCAGTCTGGGTAGACCCAGTAGTGGCCCTCAGGCTTCACTTAACTTCGGAATGGGAAACAACTTAGAGATTAAAGTGAAATCAGCAAAGGACACTGCAAATGGTGGTGTGAAGAAAGTAAAGATCATAGAAAATCTTAACTTCGGATCAGGGTATAATTTCCTCGCAGACTCTTTTCACCTAGCTAACTTTAGAATCAGTGGTAATACCACCATCTTGAATAAAGTACGCATGACCTTCAGCTCCACTTTTGATCCGTATGGATATAAACTGACAACAGATGGTACTGAGACTTCCCGTAATCGTGATTACGCCTGGAACTCCATGGACAAGCTTGGGCACTTTACGCAAAGCTCGCTCTCTATAGCTACTAACCTAAATCCAGACGCATTTAAGCGAAAGACCTCTGAAAACGTAAATGACGACGAACTCGAATTTATCAATAATAACATGCAAAACTACGTAGATTTTAATCTGCCGTGGAGTCTATCACTGAACTATAATTTTAGAGCTATCACACCAGCTTTACTCGAAAGTACAATTACACAAGCTATAAATTTTCAAGGAGAAATCAACCTTACCAAAAACTGGAAGATAGGGGTCAATTCTGGGTATGATATTACCAATAAAGAACTCGCTATCACTTCTTTAAATCTATTTAGAGATCTACACTGCTGGCAGATGGAGTTTGAGTGGTATCCTATAGGCAGACAGATGTTTAGCTTTGGTATCCACGTGAAAAGCAGCACGCTCCAAGACCTAAAACTTAACCGACGAAGAAGTTGGTTTGATTTTTAACCCCCAAGCAGTCTGATCGCTTTTGCGAAAAGATCTATTAAAAGACTCGCCCGCGTATTCAAAATAGGAGTTAGCTACTGCACATTCCCAAGATCTCCCGTATTTGAACTTCTAGTTGAACTTTAAGCACCTTCTCGCCTACCTTTGCACCAATGCCACAAGACCAAAAACCAAGTACTGCTAAACTGAAAGATGTAAAGTCTAAACTGCACCATCGTAACCGGCACCAGACGAACTATAACTTTGAGAAACTAATAGCACAAACTCCAGCACTTGCTGATCATGTAGCTACAAATAAGTATGGTGTGAAAACCATAGACTTCCATAGTACTACTGCTGTAAAACTACTCAATCAAGCTTTGCTAAAGTACGACTACGAAGTACTGCATTGGGATATTCCAGAAGGTTATCTCTATCCACCTATCCCTAGCAGAGCAGATTATATACACTACGCAGCAGATATACTGGGCAGTGATGATAATAGACGCATACCACTGGGCAAGCAGATAAAATGCCTAGATATAGGTACAGGTGCTAACTGCATATATCCCATCATAGGTGCTAGCCAGTATGAGTGGTCATGGGTGGCGAGTGATATAGATCCAATCAGTGTCCAAACCGCTAATACTATCACACAGGCTAACGGTCTGGCCGTAGAGGTCCGCCTACAGGAAAATGATCGCTATTTTTTTAAGGAAATCATAAAAGCCCGTGAATACTATGATATCAGTGTATGTAATCCTCCTACTCACGGTAGTCAAGCAGAAGCTACAAGTGCAATTCTACGCAAACTGAAAAACCGAAAAAGTGAGGAATCAGAGAAGTCAGATCCAAGTTTTCACGGACTACATAAAGAATTATGGTGCAGCGGTGGCGAGCTGCGATTTATAAAAGATATGGTGCGTGAGAGTGCCGCTTTTAAAGAGCAAGTCTTATGGTTTAGTACACTGGTAAATAAACCTGAAAATTTAGATGATATCTACTTCGCTCTCAAAAAAGCAGAGGTCGTAAACGTAAAAACCATGGCTATGGGAAAAAGCACTAAAAGCAGCAGTATAGTAGCTTGGACATTCCATACAAAAGGACGTAGAATGCAATGGGCTAAAAAAAGAACGTCGCGTTAAGTTTACCTCTTCGTTACCCTACTGAGGTTTGCAGGTTTTATTTTCTTTTTGAACTTGAACTTACGTTTGTATTTGTCCCAATAGCTATCAGCACAACTGTACTTGCATAGCCCATAGTAACGCTTAAACTTCTAGTAGAACTTTAAGCACCTTCTAACCTACCTTTGTACCAATGCCACAGAACCAAAATCCCGAAGCAACACCAAAGCCGGCCAAAACTGAACTGCACCCTCGCAATAAGCACAAAGGTCGCTATGATTTTAAGAAGCTAATGGAAGCTTCACCAGAGCTTAAGAAATATATAGGCACGAATAAGTACGGATTAGAAACCATAGATTTCTTTAATTCTACCGCAGTACGACTGCTTAATCAAGCACTGCTCAAAATGGATTATGGGATAGCACACTGGAATATCCCTGAAGGATACCTCTGTCCACCCATACCGGGCAGAGCAGACTATATACACCACCTATCAGATCTACTGGCCGCCCACCCCGCTCCCAGTCAGCATCCACAAGATACTGTGATAGCACTGGACATAGGTACAGGGTCTAATTGCATTTATCCTATCCTAGGTCACTGTGAGTATAAATGGAAATTTGTAGGATCAGACATAGATGCTCTAAGTGTGAAATCTGCTCGAGCCATCGCTAAAGCCAATGGTATAAAAGCAGACATTCGACTACAAGAAAATGAAAAGGAAATCTTTGGCGGAATCATACAAGACACTGATTATTTCGATTTCACCATGTGTAATCCTCCATTTCATTCTTCTGCAGCAGAAGCTATATCTGCAAATAAGCGAAAAGTAAGAAACTTAAGTAAAGGAAAAGCTACCAATTATAAAGGTGAAAAACCAGATGAAATTCAAGTGAGTTTTGGTGGACAGCACAATGAGCTATGGTGCAAAGGAGGTGAACTCCGATTTATCAAAAACATGATAGCCGAGAGTCAAGAGTACAAAGATCAAGTAACGTGGTTTACTACACTGGTAAGTAAGCACAGCCATCTGGGTCAGATAGAGAATGATCTACGATTTGCTCATGCTAAGAAAGTGAAAGTCATCCCGATGGGACAAGGCAATAAGAATAGCCGCATAGTAGCGTGGACATTTCAGTAGGTTTAGATTAGTGAGCACACCTCCTAAGCTACACTCTTTCTCTCACAGTATCGCGAACGTCACACTACCCAATGTACTCAACGATCCATTCGTAGTACAGGATAAGCAGCACCCACTATTAGCTATAGCAGCAGCACAACTACAGCAATACCTAAAAACACAAACAGAATGGCAACATAACTTCGGG
>CAWVTM010000094.1:0-7006 GCA_963933305.1 uncultured bacterium | reverse complement strand
CGTTTAATACTAAATCACCATTACCTCTATACAGAGATCCAGCACTGGTATATAGCACTAATTTACCTTCAGAATCAGTATATGAACTCCCATCATTATCTCGCACCGTTGTGCCATATATATTTGTAAAATCAATAGTACTAAAGGTGTCACTTAACACACTATCCTTCTCAAACCTAAGCTGTATACCATCATTCCAGTTCCATATTTTGGCATGCCCTTGCCCATATGCTACTTGGCAGCACAACACTAAAAATAAGATTAGTGTTTTTTTCATAATTGTTTGTATTTAAAGTTAAAATATCAACCAAATAGATGGTTAATAAAAAATTAGAGTCACTGTAAAATGTCTAGAATATTTTCAGTAGCTGTTATCGAATATATGGATTTCTTTTTAGTTAAAAGATTTTTAGTTAAATGCACAAATAGCTGACTATCTGCTATTTATTTTTTCACATTCACGCAGTTCCGTAAATCTCAAAATTGAATCTTTACAATTGTCTGAACCTATCATAACAAGATGAAACCCAATATAGCCCCATTCCCTTAACTTTGCACCACAGCAATGGGCAAAGCATACTTCGCATCAGATTTTCACTTGGGAGTTCCTACCTACGAGGAATCCCTTACTCGTGAAAAAAAAATCGTACGATGGCTTGGTGAAATAGAATCAGACTGTGAAACCCTTTTCCTAATGGGAGATGTGTTTGACTTTTGGTATGAGTATACCACGGTAGTTCCTAAGTACTATACGCGTATCCTCGGCAAACTAGCATCTATGACAGATGCTGGTATTAAGATCTACTTCTTCAAAGGAAATCACGATATGTGGACTTTTGACTACTTAACCAAGGAAATAGGACTTGAAGTAATAGACGAGGAGTTAGTCACAACTATCAACGAAACAACGCTCTACCTCCATCACGGAGACGCTCTTTGGAAAGGAGAAGCGAGTTATAAACTCGTACGGAAAATATTTAGAAGTAGATGGGCCATCTGGCTATTTCACAGACTACATCCTAATTTTGGTATAGGTCTGGCCAACTACTTATCCGTATCAAGTCGTAAAAAAAATGGTGTAAAAGACGAGCTGGATATTCCTTTAGAAAAAGAATACCAATACCAGTTTGCTATGGACCACTCCACTAAAAACGATGTAGATTATTATATCTTTGGACACAGACATAAACCTATGGACGTACCAATAAGAGATAAAGCACGTTTAATAAACCTAGGAGACTGGGTAAGTAAATATACCTACGCAGTATTAGAAGATACTAATGTTACGCTACATACTTATAACGATTAGTGGGCTTATAGCTCTCCAAGTTTCGGCCAGTGACACCATTAGGCTAAATGATATACATACTATAGCATGTATGAGTGTAGATGCTAAAGGAAATATTTTTGTGGCAGATGATGCTTTCTCTCTCTATAAGTTTGATGAGAATGGTAAGGCGATCACCAATGTGAATATAAAGTCGTATGGCCAAATAAGCTCTATAGATTGCACTAATCCATTTGAATTATACGTATTTCATAAGGATCAAAACATAGTAGTGTTTTATGATAATATGCTCAATGTACGCGGTGAAATAAGATTGAATGACCATTACCTTAATAATGTATCATGCATAGCACGATCTTTTGATAATAACCTATGGGTAGTAGACCTATCCCAATACAAACTCCTTAAAATCAACAAAAAAGGAGAAATACTCTCCGAGTCTCCCTACTTAAATAACATACTGGATAAGGAACTCAATATCTATACGATGTGGGAGTATAATAATGAAGTGTATTTGGCAGACTCTCTGGTAGGTATCTATGTATTTGATATGTATGCTACTTATATCACCACACACTACATCCCAAATCACACAGCAAGTATAGGTAAGGGTCAAAATATATACTTCTCCATAAATGGTGCGCTTACGCAGTATCATACCATTCTTCGTAATGTGGTCAACACCGAGCAGGTTATCCCAGCAAACACGTCATTTTATCTGTATGACAATAGGCTCTACTATTACCATAAGAATACAATTATCACCTTATTTCTAAGGTAAATTCTCGGCATTGAATAAAAGACTTAGAATAAATACCTTTGTGCGTTATTATCATGCTCGAGACATTAGAGGGAATATACGCACGTTTCAAAGAAGTAGAGCTACTACTCAGTAGCCCAGAGGTAGCTTCAGACATGAAGCGTTTCACCAAGTTAAATAAGGAATACAGTGACCTAAAGCAAATAGTAGAATACTATTTCGAATATAAAAGCTTACTAAGCAACCTAGCAGAGGCTAAGGAAATGCTGGATAGCAAGGATCCTGAGATGAAGGAGATGGCCAAAGAGGAGTTTGAATCTCTGGTACCCAAACAAACACCTCTAGAGGAAAAAATAAAGTTACTTCTTATTCCAAAGGATCCAGAAGATGATAAAAATGCAATGGTAGAGATCCGTGCAGGAGCTGGCGGAGACGAGGCGAGCATCTTTGCAGGAGATTTATACCGCATGTACAGTAAGTTTTTTGATACGATGAAGTGGAAACACGAAATCATGGATATCACAGAAGGTACTGCAGGTGGATATAAAGAAATCATAGTGAAGGTAGAAGGCCGTGAAATCTTCGGTACACTAAAATTTGAAGCGGGGGTACATCGTGTGCAGCGAGTGCCAGACACAGAAACCCAAGGAAGAGTACACACGTCTGCTGCTACTGTGGCAGTACTTCCTGAAGTAGAAGAAATAGACCTTGTTATAAATCCAGCAGACATGGATATGCAGACTTCACGGTCTGGTGGTGCAGGTGGTCAGAATGTAAATAAGGTAGAGACCAAAGTACAGCTAACTCATAAACCAAGCGGTATAGTAGTAGTGTGCTCTCAGGCTCGCTCTCAGCTGGCGAATAGAGAAATAGCCATGGATATGATTAGAGCTCGGCTGTATGATATAGAGCTAGTAAAGCGAAATGGCGATATAGCGGCAAAGCGAAAGACTATGGTCTCTACGGGTGACCGCTCGGCTAAAATCAGAACCTATAATTACCCGCAAGGAAGAGTGACAGATCACCGCATTAACCTTACCCTCTATAATCTAAACGGAGTGATGAATGGTGATATAACGGAGATCATAGAAGCACTAAAAATGGCGGAAAATGCAGAAAAGCTAAAAGTAGGCGGATTGTAGCCGTTTTCTAAATTTTATTCACTAAAATGAAGCAAAACACGTCGTTTTAGTAGTAAAATATTATTTTCGTTGACATAATAGCTAAGAATATGCGTCACGAAGCACTAAAAACCGTCCTTTCAAGAAAAAACAGTTTCACTTACACGGGAGATGTCTCTTTCACTAAACTGTACAATTCCAATGTTTTTGATGATCTTGCTATGCGAGATTTTCTCAGTAAAGAAGCATACGAGTCTGTAAGTAAGTCTGTAAAAGAAGGCAAAACAATAAACCGAAAAATGGCAGAGCACGTAGCATCAGGAATGAAGCAATGGGCTCTTAGCAAAGGTGCATCACACTACACGCACTGGTTTCAACCGCTTACAGGATCTACAGCAGAAAAGCACGATTCTTTTTGGGAGCCTAGCAATGGAAAAGCAGTAGAAAAATTCTCAGCAAACGCACTTGTGCAACAAGAGCCAGATGCATCCAGTCTTCCAAATGGTGGACTGCGTAATACCTTCGAAGCTAGAGGATATACTGCGTGGGACCCTTCGTCTCCAGCATTTATTCACGAAAATACTACCGGCAGAACCCTATGTATTCCTACGGTATTCGTTTCATATAATGGTGAAGCACTCGACTACAAAGCACCCTTACTGAAATCAATAAGCCTAATAGACAAAGCCGCTACTGATATCTGTAAGTATTTTCTCAAAAAGGTCTCTTCATGCTCAGTATCACTAGGTATAGAGCAAGAATACTTCCTAGTAGACGAGGCAATGTTTAATGCACGACCAGACTTAGTAATGTGTGGTAGAACATTAGTAGGTCACGCTCCTGCTAAAGGTCAGCAAATGGATGATCACTATTTTGGTGCTATTCCAGATAGAGTCTTCAACTATATGTTTGAGTTAGAAATAGAAGCAGCTAAGCTAGGAATTCCTTTAAAAACAAGACACAATGAAGTAGCTCCTGGACAGTACGAATGTGCTCCAATGTTTGAAGATGTAAACTTAGCAGTAGATCACAATCAACTGTTGATGGACATTATGGACCAAGTGGCGTGCAAGCATCACTTCAAAGTACTGCTTCACGAAAAACCATTCGCAGGAATAAATGGTAGTGGAAAGCACAACAATTGGTCACTTCTGACCAATACGGGCGTAAACCTTCTATCTCCAGGAAATGACCCAAACTCAAACCTTCTATTCCTTACTATATTCATCAATACTATAAAAGCTCTGCATGATAATGCCGGAATTATCCGAGCAAGTATCGCTAGTGCTTCTAATGACCATAGACTAGGTGCTAATGAAGCTCCACCAGCTATTATTTCAGCATTTATAGGATCTAAACTTACAGATGTGTTAAATGCCTTTTTGAAAGATGGAAAAGCAAGTGACAAGAATGACAAAAAATCTATCAATATCGATCAGATACCAGAAATCCTGAGAGACAATACAGATAGAAACAGAACATCTCCATTTGCATTTACAGGTAATAAATTTGAACTAAGAGCAGTAGGGTCTTCCACTAACTCTGCACAACCTATGACAGCACTAAATAGTGCTGTGGCTAATCAACTCATCCTCTTTAAAGCTGCAGTAGATAAATCAATAGCTCAAGGGACAGATCAAAAGGCCGCAATAATAAAAGAACTAAAAGAAGTCCTAAAAAGTGCTCAAAATGTTCTTTTCGAAGGAAACAACTACAGCGAGGAGTGGGCTGAAGAAGCAGCAAAAAGAGGGCTTGGTAATATCAAAAATACAGCCGAGGCACTTCGAGCATACATAGGCGAGCAAGCCATAGAAACTTTCGTAAAAAACGGAATCTTCACAAAAGAAGAACTCCACGCTAGGTTTGAAATAATGCTAGAAGAATACATCAAGAAAATACAGATAGAAGGAAGGGTACTAGGGGACTTAGTATACACTTACATTATCCCTCCGTCTATAGAGTACTTATCATCACTAGCGACTAACGTAAAGGCACTAAAAGACGCTGATCTCCCTGTAGGCGAAGCACAATCTGATCTAATCAAGCAAATATCGGGACATATAGATGCCGCTAAAAGCAAAACAGATAAAATGGTGGATGCACGTAAAAAGGCTAACAATGAAACAGATACTGAGACCATGGCTATCGCCTATCACTATGAAGTAAAATTGACTTTTGATGACATCAGATATCATGTAGATAAACTTGAGCAGCTCGTAGATGATAAAATTTGGGGACTACCAAAATACCGCGAACTATTGTTTACCAAATAACACAGAATACCTACTAAAAATTAACCGCTCCTGAGTTATAGATACTATAAATCAGGAGCTTTTTTATGTCATTCAATTATTAATTTGCTTTTGGCAGCAGAATTTTGGATTTTTGACGTTCTAATCACACCATGAATTTGAAAATCAACACAACGTTAAAATCCTTACTATTACTGAGTATAGTAGCTTTCATAGGAGGCTGTAAACCAGTATCCATGGAAAAAGCTAACGAAGCCATGCTGAAAAAACAGTACGCTATATCTGCAGACATGTATGATCAACTGGCCAGCAATAGTGATATTAGTAAGCAAGATAGACAAACTGCAGCCTACAGAGGAGCAGAAAGCTACAGATTTAACCACCAGCCCAAAAAAGCATTAAAGCTGTATAACAAAGCGATACAATATGGTGCCCAAGATCCTGAAACCATTTATAGGTTAGCTCAAATGCACAAACAAATGGGCGAGTACGAGCAAGCTATCAAGAATTTTAAGCTGTACCAAAAAGAAATGCCCGGAGATGAGCGTATAGAAGCTATGATCCAAGGGTGTGAGGCTGCACTCAAGTGGAAAGAAGAAAAATCAAGGTATATGGTAGAGTCGTTTAAGCCTGCTAATGATAAAAAAGCAGATGACTTCTCACCTATGTGGTCTGACCGTAAAAACAAAACAATAATGTTTACCTCTGACAGGGAAGAAGGTCTCAATAAGTCTCCTTACGACAGAACTCAACGAGCATTTACAGATGTATGGGAAGTGAAATTAGAAGGCAGTAGAGGAAAAGTAAAGTGGGGAGATCCAAACCTAGTAGAGAGTTTAAACACAAAATGGAATGACGGCACAGTAACTTTCAACAGTAGAAGGTCTGTAATGTACATCACTCAGTGCAATAGCGAAACTGGAAAAGTTCCTAAATGTAAAATTTATGAAGCTAGAAAGTCAGGCAAAGGATGGAAAATGAACCCTGAGCCCTTGAGCTTCTGCAACGGCGAAGAAAATACAAAATGGAACTACGGGCATCCTACCTTGGGAGACAAAGACAAAACCATGTATTTTGCCTCTGACAGACCAGGAGGTTATGGTGATACAGGAGCTTTAGAAAAAACAAAAGACATATGGATGGTAACATTCGTGCGGAGAGGAAGAACATGGAGTGCACCTATCAATCTAGGACCCAATATAAATACGGAGGATAATGAAATGTTTCCTTACTTGCATGAAACGGGTACTTTATACTTTGCTTCTGATGGACATCCTGGACTAGGAGGGTTAGATATCTTTGAAAGTACAAGGAGAGGAGAAGCTCCTACTGATTGGTCTATTCCTTCTAATATGAAAAGCCCATTAAACTCAGAGGGAGATGACTTTGGTATTATTCTAGAAACTACAAAAGAGCACGGGTTCTTTACCTCTAACAGAGACAAAAGCCAAGATGACATCTATGAATTCAATATGGAACCCATAGAGTGCCTACTAAGAGGACAAGTTACGGATTGTGATAGTGGTACAGCTATAGTTGACGCACTGGTGGTCATAAGCAATAGTGTAGACTCTAGTAAAATTCG
>CAWVTM010000093.1:0-7062 GCA_963933305.1 uncultured bacterium | reverse complement strand
ATCTGTGAGCACGTGACTCCATACCAAGGGTATTTGCTCCCTAGGGATTTGTAGACTATGGCATTCAGACCCTACCTTTTGTTCCCCTTTTCGTGCTTCTACTTTTGCTCAGCATTACTTTTGGGAGGACAAAAACGCTATATCTTTAGGATAAACCTCAGATTTACCCTTCTACCGGTCAGGTAATTAGGTACTCCATATACGGTATTGGAGAAGTCTTTGATGAGTACATACGAGATGGTATTATCTACCTGCAGCAGATTAAACACCTCTATACTCGCCCACATAGAGTTGGCATTTTTTAGCCAATTGGGTCTTTTTTCTGACTTCGCGTCAAAGAGCACCTTAGAGAATCCGATATCTACTCTGCGGTATGCTGGGATAGTAAAGCCCTCTTTCTCTCTATTAACTGCATCATAAAAGAATGGCATCTTAGTACCGTAGATAAGACTCAAGTTTACCTTATACGACGGATTACTTGGCAGCTCATCTTGGAATAAGATAGAGAAATTAACTCGCTGATCTGTAGGTCTTCTGAGCCAGTCACTGAGCTGCTCTTCTCCATTATCATCCGTATAGTACAGTCGCTCCTTGGTCTGCATGATGGACATATTAAACCAACTCTCTATGCCTTCTATAAACTCTCCATTTACTCTAGTATCTATCCCCGTGGCATATCCTTGTGAGCTATTTTCTGCGAGGTATCTGATCCGCACATTATCTACCACATACGGTACCATTCTGTCCTGGTGCTTGTAGTATACTTCACTCATAAACTTAAACGGGCGTCCCCACCACTTAAAATTCATATCTCCGCCAATTACGGCATGAATGGAGCGTTGTGCCTTTAAGTTCGGATTCAGCGTACCGTCTATGCCTCGCAGCTCACGGTAAAAGGGCGGCTGATAGTAGTATCCCGTAGCGAAACGCAACAACCAATCTCTACTTTGCTTTTGTGCTACGAGCTTATTAAGCGTATCTACACTGTAGTTGAACTTTTCACGCTGCATAGAGTCTCTAAGTTCTCTTCTCAGTGTATCGTTACTTCTTTTGTTAGGCTCAAAAGAGAGCTGAAGTCTCGGGCTGATGACATTCTCTTCGTTATAACTCCAGTAGTTTGACCGTATTCCGTACGTCGTTCTGAAATTTGATTTTGCATTCAGTACCTGAGAATTCTGCACAAAACCATTGACTCTATAGCTTCTCAGAGCTATGTCTGCTTTCAGATACTCATCCAGTATGATATCATCCCCATCCTCTTCTCTGGCTCGTGTAGTTATGTTGTACTCGCTACTGTCATTATACCTCCACTCTTTCAGCTTATCGGTGATGGACTCATTGGTATAGCCTAGCCCCCATTGTAGCGTAGATTTTTTATGAATAAACTTTCCGGTATGGTTAACCGCATATACTTGAGCTTGCAGATCATTGCGTGCATGGTCTATAAAGTATCCCGTACCCAATAGTGCTTTCTCATTGGCAAAATCATCTGACCCTAGGTTATTCTCTAACTCAGAGAGTCTATATGCTCCCTCCACGGTGAAGTGTTCTCGCTCTGTGGAAGTGTAGGAGGAGGTAGTCAATTTTAGGATTAAGTTTTCTTTCACATTATAATCTAAGGATAGCCCATTCATCCAGGTAGTGTACTCCATGAGTTCCTGCCCAGCAAATTCTATAAATAGGCTCAGGGCACTATTCACATTACCAAAACTAGTCTGTCTGCTCTGTGGAGCCAGCAGGTATCTGTTTTGCGAGAGTGTAGTGAGATAGGATAGGCTCAGGTCTGCGGTAATACGGTACTTCATTAGTGACTGTATATCAAAAAAACGTGGCTGGTAATCTCCTTGTACATCCAAGCTACCCAATAAGTACTGATTACTGCGAAAGCGTGCTCCCACAAGATAGCTGAATCGTTTGTTTTTACTGAGATTCTCTACGTGAAGATTAGCTCCCAGGAAACTAGCAGATACCGTAGCAGCGAAACTATCTGGCTGACGATACTTGATGTCTAGTACTGAACTTAGCTTATCTCCATACTTGGCTTGAAAACCTCCTGCAGAGAATTCTAGCGACTCTACCAAGTCACCATTGATGACACTTAGTCCCTCCTGCTGTCCGCTGCGTACTAAAAAAGGACGATAGATCTCTATGCCATTCACATAGACTAGGTTTTCATCAAAGTTGCCACCACGTACGCTATACGCAGAACCTTGATCTCCACCTGCGGTACTTAGCCCAAGACCTACGAATGGCAAAATCCGCTCAAAACTTCCTGCATTTGCAAAACGCTCAATATCTTTAGGCTTAATCGTAATTACGGGAATATCACGGGTATAACCGCCGCCTACCTTTATTTCTTTGAGTGAAAACGACTTGTCAAATTGAAAATTTTTGTAATAGTTTTTACCTACGGCATAGGGTCCAAGACTAGATTTTGTAAGTTCTCCTCCATTGGCTACTTGTACTACTATGTCCTTCTCTGCAGGTACTTTTAAGGTATACTTTCCTTGTACATCTGCATAGGTAAAAAAAGCTGTCCCCTCTACTTTCAGGAATGCATTAGACACTGGCTGTTTATCCGCATCTATTACCTTACCAGAAAGATAAGCGATAGACTGAGCGTGTGATAGCACGCTAGCACACAGGGCTATAACTATGAGGAAATATCTATTCAAAAAACAATTAACGCTCGTGGGTGACTTCTATTGCTTCAAGGCCAAAATAGTTGCGGTAGGGTCCTCACTGGCAAACACAGCACTTCCTGCTACCAAGACATTGGCTCCACATTCCAATAGCTTTTGGTAGTTTTCTATGTTTACTCCACCATCCACTTGAATGTACGGAGAGTGATTTTTCATTTCACTTATATTTTTAAGCTGTTGTAGTTTGGTATAGGTGTTTTCTATAAAACTCTGACCACCAAAACCTGGGTTCACACTCATCACACAAATGAGATCTATATCCTGAAATACATCATTAAGTAAATGCACCGGAGTATGTGGATTGATAGCCACACCAGCCAAGCATCCTACTTCCTTGATAGCTGCAAGGGTTCTGTGAAGGTGGGTACACGCCTCGTAATGCACTGTGATTACCTCTGCTCCAGCATCTGCACATGCTTGTATGTACTCATCTGGGTTTACGATCATAAGATGCACATCTAGTGGCTTAGTAGCATGCTTTTTTATAGCTTGCATCACAGGGAAACCAAAACTAATGTTGGGCACAAATACGCCATCCATTATATCTATGTGAAACCAATCTGCTTCACTCTCATTTACCATCTCTACGTCTCTTTGTAGGTTGGCAAAATCTGCTGCCAATACGGACGGTGCTATCTTATGTGTCATTGTATGCTTTTAGTAAAAATTAATATCTGTGATTATCTCTTTGCCTGCAAAATTATTCACCTTTTCTATAAGTACCAACTTATGATAGCGAAGCTCATTTTTCAGTGCTGGTGAATCCAGTGTCAGATAAAGAGTCTTTTTATTGATAAAAACCTTTTTAGTCTTTTGGGATATCATGGTACCCACTACCTTTTCCCAGCTATTTATCACAGCTGTTTCCTCAAATTTGTCTCCTTGTCTGTAGGAACCAAATAAGGTTTTCATAAGGTCTTTTAACGTTTTTTCTTCTTGCAAATTTATGTAAGTACTATGGTCTTGTATGATTTTCCTATTTCTTCACAGAAGGCTTTCAGTCGTTCCTCGTTTGTATCTGTGATAAAAATCTGTCCAAAGTTATCATTTTTAATAAGCTGAGTGAGCACTCTTGCCCTTTCGTCATCTATTTTTTCAAAAATATCATCCAATAGTAAAAAAGGGAGTTTATTTTTCTCCTTACTTAAATACGCATACGCTGCTAATTTCAGTGCTATGAGTGCAGACTTGATCTGTCCTTGAGAGCCATATTTTTTCAACGCAAAATCTCCGATTTGCAAATCAATTTCATCCTTATGTATTCCACTAAAACTACGCTGTACAGCTACATCTTTGGATTTATTCCGCTGTACGAGGTCCAGGTATGTATGATTAGCTAACTGACTGACATAGTGAAGCTTTACTCTCTCCTTGTCTCCTGATAGCTTGAAGTACTGCTCCTCAAAAGAGGTACTAAAATCTGCTAAGAACACCTTACGTTTGGAATAAATAGCGTGTGCTAAAGGAGCTATCTGGTCATCCAAAACCTGGAGCAGTGCGTGATCTACTATATCTTGCTTTAAGTGCTTATTTCTATGTTCTAGTAACTTATTATACTTCATTAAGTCCATCAGATGCTCCCTATCTACCTGACTAAGTACTTGATTTATAAAACTCCTACGCACCTCATTAGCTCCGTACACTAGCTCTATGTCTCCGGGAGCTATGACTACAGCCGTATAGTGTCCTATATGCTCAGTGAGTTTTTTATAAGGAACACTATTTTTTTCAATAACTTTTCTACCACCCCGTTTAAATTTCACCTTTAAGTCCACATCTTCATCAGCGGATAACGTCGCTAAAATACCTGCTTGTAGCTCGTCATTCTGTATGCATTGTACATCTGTAGCGCTAAAGTAAGACTTGCCCAAGCACAAAAAGTGGATGGCATCTAACACCGTAGTTTTCCCTACACCATTCAGTCCAGCTATGGCCACCACGTCTTCATTCGTCTCTAGCCGAAAATCAGAATGGTTTTTAAAAAAAACAAGTGACAGTTTTTGTACTTTCAAGAGTATCTATTGAGCGATTAATTTTGTTATTTTTGTGGCTCCAAATATAAAATGGCAAAAGTAAAGCACACGAAACAAACTTACATTGATTGGTATAGATTAATGTTATTGATAAGAAGATTTGAGGAGAAATCTGCTCAGATGTATGGACAAAACAAAATCCGTGGATTCTGTCACCTATATACAGGCCAAGAAGCTGTAGTAGCCGGAATGGTATCTGCTAAGAAAGATGGCGATAAAACGATAACTGCATACAGAGATCACGGACACGCACTAGCTATGGGCATCCCTGCTAATGCAGTGATGGCTGAGCTATTTGGCAGAGTAGATGGCTGTAGCAAAGGGAAAGGTGGAAGTATGCACATGTTTAGCAAAGAACATAACTTCTTTGGTGGACATGGTATAGTAGGAGGCCAGATACCGCTAGGTGCTGGTATAGCTCTAGCAGATCAGTATAAAGGAAATGATCACGTGACCTACTGCTATATGGGAGACGGTGCTGTAAGACAAGGTGCTCTTCACGAGACTTTTAATATGGCAATGGTATGGAAACTACCCGTGGTATTCATCTGTGAAAATAACAACTACGCTATGGGTACATCCGTAGAGCGTACTACTAATGTGCTGGATATCTACAAAATAGCTAGCGGGTACGAAATGCCTGCTGAGCAAGTAGATGGTATGAGCTGTGAAGCTGTGCACGATAGTATGGCTACCGCTGCTAAAAGAGCTAGAGACGGCAAAGGACCTACATTCTTAGAACTCAAAACGTACAGATACAGAGGTCACTCTATGTCTGACCCTGCTAAGTACAGAACTAAAGATGAGCTAGCACAATATAAAAAAGTAGATCCAATAGAAATATTAAAAGTAACTATTCTAAAGGAAAAGTACATGACGCAGACCCAGCTAGACACTATGGAAGAAGAGATAGAAAAAGAAGTAGCAGACTCCACAGAGTTTGCCGAAAATTCTCCATTCCCAGACGTGTCAGAACTGTACACAGATGTCTACGAAACAGAATATCCATTCATAGTGGAATAAAAGTTTAATTTCGCAACCTTTTATTAGAAAATGAGCACAGAAGAACAATCATCAGAAAACAAAGGCATAGAGTCAATCAGCCAGTTTCTTGAAAACAATAGACAAAATGTAATGATCGCCGGTATCGCACTCATAGTAGTGGCAGCCGGTATCTATTATTACAGTAATTTTTACCAACCTGCCTTAGAGACAGAAGCTGGAGACAGTTTCTTTATGGCAGAGCGATACTATGGTCAGGATTCCCTAAACCAAGCACTAAACGGTGATGGTATGAATCTAGGGATGATAGCCATAGCAGATGAGTACAGCGGAACAAAAGCTGGTAATCAAGCTGCTTACTACGCGGGTAGAATCTTATTAGATCAAGGAAAATTCGAAGAAGCACTGGACTACCTAGGTGATGTAACGATGGACGATGAGATAATGTCTGCACAGGTAATCACGCTAAAGGGTGACTGTAACTCCGAGCTAGAACAATACGAAACTGCAGCTGACCTATATATACAGGCTGCTAACTCTCGTACGAACGAGCTTACTACTCCATATGCACTTCTCAAAGCTGGAATGGCTTACGAAGAAGCAGGTGATCCTAATGAGGCTCTAGAGGCATACGAAACATTATCTGCGAACTACGCTGAGTCTCAATACGCTCAGAAAATAGAGGTTCGTATAGCAAAAGCAAAAGCCGCTAAAAACGCCAAGTAATTATGGCTGACTACGGTAGTCAAACTTTTCTCAACGAAAAAATCAATCTTCCGCATACTAACTTTAGAGTAGGTGTGGTGACAGCTCTGTGGAATACAGAAATAACTAGTAAACTAAAGACAGGTGCTCTAAGCACATTAGTTGATGCTGGTATACCTATCGAGAATATAAAACTCTGGGATGTCCCAGGGTCTTATGAGCTTATCTACGGTGCTAATAAACTGGCTATAGATGGATATGATGCTGTCATCTGCTTGGGAGTAGTGATACAGGGAGAGACTCGTCACTTTGATTTTATCTGTGATGCAGTGGCTAATGGTATAGCTAATGTCACTATCAAACACAATATTCCTGTGGCTTTTGGATTACTGACTACAGACACCCAAGAGCAAGCCCTAGAACGCTCTGGCGGTACACACGGTCACAAAGGGGAAGAAGCTGCGTGGACTGTACTTAAGCTGCTGGAGAGAAGTTAAAAACCACAACAAAAAAAGGCGTCCAAAAATTTATTTTGGACGCCTTTTTTATTTCTTGACTTTATCAGATTAAAACAATCCGTTAATCTCACCATCTATTTTATTGATAATCTCACCTAGATG
>CAWVTM010000092.1:0-7136 GCA_963933305.1 uncultured bacterium | reverse complement strand
TCTTTCTTACTGCCGCAGATTGGCTAGGTGCTGAGCAGATCTACATTCCTAAGGTTGGCCTGTCAGACGGTATAGCAAGAGCACTCTACGCAAAGCATAAAATAGAATCACCATAGATAAACAGTAATGAAAAAACCGAACCATTAACTACGTTTCCTATTCTCATAGTCTTTCACCTCACCTATCAGTTTCTTTGTACACCACTGGGAACACCGCTCTATCAGTAAGATACTACTTAGCAGTGATGACTTCATAGTTTTAATGAAAAACAGTTGCAACTGCTTACCTAAAGCTTTTACTTTGGGTGACACTCTGCTACCTCCCCTACTTTTAGCTTTAGGTTTCGCCTTAGAATCATCATCGGTGGGCCTATTCTCACTTGGTAATCTTAAGTCTTTGAACTCATCTACTTCTAGTTCTAGCATAAAATAGTGAAACGCTTTCTTTAGCTTTTCTACCTGACTCCTCCATTGGCTTATACTTCTATTCTCCCCTTTTATCCATCCTACTACTACACTAAAAGTAGCTGCTACCTCGTACATAAAGTACTGTTCTACTGTGATTCTTACTTCCATTTTACTTAACCTTTACTTTATTTAACTCCTTAATCTGTGGCAATATTATTATCATAATACATTGATTTTATGCTAATTAAGTAAAACTTGTACTGCTTGATTTTCCCGTAAATCACTTAAATTAAGCTAACTTAACTACTTAATTAAGCTTAATATTTTACTTAATTCCCTTACATTTGTAAGTATTACCAGTGTTACTCAGCAGTAATATATCACCCCAGCAGTTGCTTGCAGATTTTGTATCGAGCTCGCTATCTCAGGCACATCACGTGTACTGTATAGCTCGATTTGATAACGATACTATTCTCATACATACCGAAAAAGGAGAGTTTACACATTCGCTTCCCACTTCACTTGCTCATTTTTTAACCTCCAGTAATACAGGATGGTATTCCATCAATGAAACTCCTTTTAGTAAAAAACAGCAAATAGGTCAAACGCTACTAGAAATGGAACTGGAGCGAGACCATCTACTTCTGAGAAATATTAAAATAGATAACTGCACTATTTTCCTTTTAGTACAGCTAAAACCTTACGGAGTATCTAAGGATAAACACTTGCTGGCAGGTGAAAAAATACAGTTTGAACGAACCATAAGAGGATTTATAGACGGGCTGCTTCATCTCCGCAGTAATGACAAGCGCATCCTAATAGATATAGCGAAAAGTAATAAAATGGCTGCTGTAGAAATAACTGAAACTAAGAAGCAACTTAGCATCCAGAGCCAAAACTATGAAGTAGCCATAAGTCAGTTTATACAGCTTATAGTCAACAAGCTACAAGACAAGTACGAAATAGAAATACACATGAGTCGTGAGTTTGTAGATGAGCTCAAGGAATATAGGCTTCCATTTGACCAACTAGAGCCTAACTTGGAACGACACGTGCAGATAGAGTTAAATCTAGCTCTAATCCAAGGTGAACGCGAACTAGTCCTCACTCCTGCTCACCTAGCTAGCTTCACGAATAGTTATAAATCAGTAGTTTATGCGAATGAAGATGAAATGCAACTGGGTAGATATGCTAAGACTTACAAACTGCTGGATAGGTACGAAGCATCAGCAAATATTGCTCAAGAAAAAGGACTAAGTGTAATAGGCAAAAATATAGGAAATCACTGCTCGCCACCTGTAAGTAATGCGAGTATTACTGATGCTTTGAACAAGCACGCAAAGAAGATTTTCGAATTATTCAGTAAATACCCTGACCGCTGGAATACCATCCGTCATAACTTCCGTTCGATAGCCAATGTCATAGAAAAGGAAACAGAACGCCGCAGAGAAACCGCATAGAAACTTCACATTACTTTCTTGATATTACTTTAAGTTATTCTCCTAGAGTATGTTATCCTCTGTATCTTCGTCTGACGAATAAAAAATAAATGACACGTATCATAGAAAATCTAGTATTTAAAGGTGGAGGAGTACAGGGTATAGCATACGCAGGAGCTATAGAAGCCTTAGAAAAGGAATGCATCCTTAGTGGAGTGAAACGTACAGCAGGTACATCTGCAGGTGCAGTGGCAGCTGTACTGATTAGCTTAGGCTACTCCTCTAATGAAATAGTAAACGTATTGGGTAATACCAATTTTAAGAAGTTTCAAGATGATCTAAATCCCCTAAAACTCACAAAAAAATATGGACTTTACAGAGGAGAAAAGCTACTGAAATGGGTGCAAGAGATAATACATCAGAAAACGGGAAACAAAAATCTCACATTTGCAGATTTAGAAAATCAAGGATATAAAACACTGAAAGTGTTCGCTTCAGACCTCAATACTACGTCTCTTGCAGAATTCTCTTACGACAAAACTCCCAATGTAAAAATAGCGGAGAGTATCCGTGCGAGTATGTCCATACCCCTTTTTTTTGATGCCTGGAAGTTTCCAGACGAACAGCCAAATAATCATATCTATGTAGATGGCGGAGTACTCTATAATTATCCGATTACAGCCTTTGGTGATTTAGATAAAACTCTTGGGTTTTTCATAGACATAAATGAAGCAGATGAAGGGCTTGACTTCAATGATGTCAGCTCCTACCTCAAGCATCTTTTCCGTACCGTACTCAACGCACAAGACGTAGACTTCTTCAAAACCTTAGAAAGTGATAAAACGACGGTCATAATTAAAAATAAAGGAATCTCTATTACCAATTTTAACCTAACCAAAGAACAGAAGGATATTTTATACCTAGAAGGAAAGAATGCCACGCTCAATTATTTCAAATCCTTGAAGCAGGTTTAACACATTTTTAAAACAATACTCTATGGATGCACTCCACTGTAGTACATTCGCAAAAACGTATAACGATGAAAATTAACGGACACTCACACCTGCTGCCTTATCCCGAGCAAATCCCAAAGTTCATGAAAGACAAAGAAATCTTTTGGATAGACAGTGACCGTAAGTTTATGCGTCAAAAAAACTGGTCTAGGCCTATCACTGCTGAAAGCTTTTTCTTAAATGAAAAACTCGAATGGATGGACGAAAACAAGATAGACCATGCTGTAGTACTTAACCTCTCACAACTCTACGGTAATGGTTTGACTCAGAGTGATATGAGGCAAGCATTGAGGTTTCAAAATGACTTTAATGCTGAGGTACAAGCAGAAAACAATGGACGGTTTACCACAGGTTTTGTAGTGCACGCTGGATTTGTGGAGGGAGCTCTATGGGAAATAGAGCGGTGTGTAGAAAAACTAGGAATGAAAGTACTCTGCCTACCTACTCACTATCTGAATACCGCCGGTAAATGGAAGGTGATTTTCAATAAAGAGACAGAACCTATACTCGAACTAGCAAATAAATATAAGCTAGCTATAGAGGTCCATCCATATGATGGAGAAAAATTTATAAAGCTAGAAGATACCTCTTGGAGATTTCACTTGATATGGATGCTAGCTCAGTGTGCAGACTCCTATCACTTCTATACACTAAATGGATACTATGAAAAGTATCCAAATATCAGAACGTGCTTTGCACACGGCGGACAACTAAATCATATTAACATTGGCAGAAGAACCCAAGGTTTTGACGGTAGACCAGACCTTTTTGAGGGAATGGAACGACCACGTAAAGCTGTAGGGCATCCTAATATATACTTTGACACCTTAGTACATGACACTATTTCATTTGAAGTAATGCTCAGAAGACAGCAATCTACAGACCAGATAATAATGGGCCTAGATGACCCATACCCTTTAGGGGAAATGGAAAGCGAAAAACAAAGTAGTTATCCAGGTAAACTGCTAGATCTAGTATTAAGAGATGGTCTAATAGACCATAAACAGCACGCTGAAATATGGGAGAATAATGTAGTGAAATGGCTATACGGAGACGATACACAAGCATTTTACGATAGAATAAAGTCTTAAAAATATACATAGCAAGAGTAAACGTGAATAACGCTGAAAAGACTAGAGGCACATTTGTACAAACAATAAAATATGGCGGCACAACACATTGCAATCATCTACGGCGGTAAATCCACCGAACACGAGATATCCATTCGCTCTGCTAGGAACATAGCAAAAGCGATAGACAAAACGAAGTACACGCTCGCTCTCATAGCGATAGCTAAAGACGGATGCTGGTACGCTAAATCTATAGAAGAGCTGAACGTCGAGACTGTGGTAGAGCCTTCTGAAAATAGACTAAGCTTGCTACCAGGAGCCAGCACAGGAAGATTTCTCAATATAGGAACTGGCAAAGAGCTTAAAGATATTACTGCAATTTTTCCCATAGTGCACGGCACTGGTGGTGAAGATGGCAGCCTGCAAGGCTTACTCAAAACGATGAATATCCCATTTGTAGGACCTGGAGTGGTAGGATCTGCCCTGTGTATAGATAAGGATGTAGCAAAAAGAATACTCTCCGAAGCCGGCATATCAAACAGTAAGTTTCTAGCTTATCATACCTCAGAACGAAGTAAAATAACCTTTGAGATAGCACAAGCCGCTCTAGGTGTGCCCATGTATATAAAACCTCCAAACTTAGGTTCTTCTATAGGTATAAGTAAAATCCATACGAAGCAAGAATTTGATCTAGCCATAGATGAGGCACTCAGGTACGATAGGAAAGTACTCATAGAACAAAGCATAGTAGGCAGAGAAATAGAATGTGCTGTGCTAGGTAATGCGGAAGCAAAAGCATCTCTAGTAGGTGAAGTAGTGACCAATGAAGATAGCCACACTTTCTACGATTACACCGCTAAGTATCTAGATGCTAACGGTTCTGTGACTATGATACCTGCCAAAATGGACGCAGCATTACAAAACAAAATACGAGAAATAGCTATAAAGTCCTATAAAGCTCTCAACTGTGAGGGTATGGCTCGGGTAGATGTATTTTTGACTCAGCAAAACGAAATAATCGTAAATGAAGTGAACACACTACCTGGTTTTACAGATATCAGCATGTATCCAAAACTATGGGAAGCAGGAGGACTTAGCTATGCAGACCTCATCACAGAACTAATACATCTAGCCATAGAGCGAAGTGAAGACGAGAGCAAAATGCAGACGAGTGTTTAGTTTTTTACGTCTATGCTCTCTCTCTTAATCACAAAACCCAACAATAAACAGACTATAAATGAGATCATTGATTTAGTAGGGAACAGTCCAGCATTATTTGAGGAGCTAATGGAGTACTTCGTAAATGAAGGTAGTAGAGTATGACAAACTACCAGTTGGACACTGGGACACATAGGAGAGCTACATCCGGAGCTTATTACCCCTTATCATAAAATGCTCTTACTTCAACTGCAAGACAAAACCAACAAAGGTGCTGTACGCAGAAATATCGTTCGGATATATCAGACATGCCCTATCCCAGAAGAGATAGAAGGCGAAATCTACGAGCTCGCTATGCACTTTATGCTAGATTACAAAGAAGCTATAGCTATACGATCATTCAGTATGCGTATATGTGACCGTATATCACGTAAGTATCCAGAACTTATCTCAGAGTTATTAGATGCTATCAGAAGTATACTACCCGGTGCTAACAGCGGACTAAAAAATAGAGGTCAGAATACCATTCAAGATCTTACAAAAAAAATGCCTCACTAAGCGAGGCATTGTTTTCAATTCTGTTAAGAGGTCTTTAATTAAACAGTTCGTCCATTTCTTCAGTGACTGTCCCTTTATAACTTCCCTTTTTTGGTTTTAAATCCCCCGTCAGTATCAGTATGAAGTCTATCAATGTCCATATACCTAGTCCTCCAAGCGTAAATATCTGCAAAATACCAATAAAGGTATATCCTAGATAAAAACGATGGACTCCTATTATTCCAAAAAACCAGCAAAGCGCAGCAGCCAACAGGCTACTTTTAGGTTCTGCCTCACCTTTTGAAGCAGCTTTCTCTAGTTTTTTATTTATACGTTTTGCATTTCTTTGTTCTCTAGCCGAGGGTACATAGCTAGAAGATGAAGTGACAGTTAACTCACTCTTTATAGCGACTTCTTTTAGATTTGTTCCAGTAACAACTATGGATACTGGATTTTCCGCTTTTGGCAAATTGACTTTTTCAGGCTTATCAACGATACTACTAGGAGTTATAATTAATCCCGGAATATCCATCACTATGACCGTTGGCGATTGAGCCTTCAATAGCTTTGGAGCTTTCTGAGTAGAATAAGGATGTCCAGCTTTAGCATTATATCCGAGAAGTAAAAATGCGGCAATTAAAAATGTGATGTGTTTTTTCATAATGTTGTCTTTATTTTTATTCAATTATCTTAAGTCAATTTCAGTTCCAAAATCCTCATACGTCCAAATATCTATATCTATAGTACTACCTAATGTTTATATGTTACCATATTACGCATAACAGATTGGATTATCTTGTTTAAAATTGCAATAAATGATATCTATGAGCATTAAAAATTCGACTTATCTACTCGCTGTAATACTACTCATCTCTACAGTGGCATGTGTACCTGCTAGAAAACTGGATGAACTACAAGTGAAGTATGACCAGCTAGACAGTGACTACAGCCTACTAAAAACAATGAAAGAGTATGGTGACACTTCCCTGTCAGAACTAAAAGACAAATATACTAAACTCCAAGCTGAATATACTGATGCTGCCTATAAGTGCGAAGAACAAAAGGCTGCATATGAAAAAACAGAAGCCTCCTACAAAATACTAAATGAGAACTATAAAAATCTAGCAAATAGTAATGAAAACACTAAAAAAGACTTACGCTATGAGCTAGAGAGACTGGATAAGGAACTGGATATTAAAAAAGGTGAGCTTTTTGCAAAGGAGGCCAAACTGGAAGCTCAGCAAACTGAAGCTAATGAACTAAAGACTGAGTTAGAAGCACTCTCCACTTCACTAAAAGAGCGTGAAAAAAGAGTAAATGAGTTAGAAGCTAAACTCGCAGCACAAGAAAAATCAGTATCTGACCTGAAGAACAAACTAACAGAATCGCTCATAGGATACAAAAACAGTGGAATTAGCGTAGTAGAAAAAAACGGTAAAATCTATGTGTCCTTAGATAACAGTCTACTCTTTGCCTCTGGTAAGACAGACATAGACTGGAAAGGAAAGACTG
>CAWVTM010000091.1:0-7156 GCA_963933305.1 uncultured bacterium | reverse complement strand
CAGCCAGAATATCTGCTGGATTTTGGCCTTGAGCAAGGCCGAGTTTACTCTCTTTCAGTAGCAGCGGGATGAGCATTCCTATATTACTCACGGTACTGAACGGTAAGCTTAAGAAAAGGCTATTGTATACATTAAACTTGGTAGTTACTTCTTTTTCAAACTGGGCTTGGCGTGTGGTTAACATGGGACTTTTTCTATGTTTTAGTAAAAAACGAAGGTAAGGCTAATTAAGGTGATAGGTAATAAAACACGCAGAATGAGGTTGTTTGTCAGACGAGTGTACTTTGCAAGAAATATAGTGTTTAGGCTAGTGTTGGCTTGTTTTTGTATTTAACAAGTAGACGTAGTCTAACGCACGTTAATTGTTTTTATAGTGCAGCACAATTACTTGTCAAGTCCCTTTTTGTGAATGCACGTAGTTAACTATGCCCTGTGTGAATAATATTACAAGAGATCTATCGTAAATATAGTATATAAAAAAAGCTCCACATTTCTGTGAAGCTTTTGTGGTGTGGGGCGGTTTCGAACCGCCGACACATGGATTTTCAGTCCATTGCTCTACCAACTGAGCTACCGCACCTCCATACCTTATCTCTAAAGCGGCTGCAAAAGTAGGATTAAAGTCGAAAGATAAAAATGAATTCTAAAATTTCGTATCTAAAACTATTCTAAACTCATAAACGATAAAACTACCTGTGATTTGGTATAACTTTGAATTTTTCATTTATGCAATATTTAGAACAAATAATATTCACCATAGTGTTGGCCGTCGCCATTTACTTTTTTGTGCAGAAAATCAAAAAAGTAAGAAGAAATATCTTCTTAGGCAAAGATCAGAAGGTTAATGATAATAAGTCTGAGCGATGGAAGGTTATGGCTAAAGTAGCCATGGGCCAAAGTAAGATGGTGGTTCGTCCTGTAGCGGGTATAATGCACATCATTATCTATGTGGGTTTCGTGCTTATTAACATAGAGGTACTTGAAATACTAATAGATGGTGTTTTTGGCACACATAGAGTTTTATCCTTTTTAGGTCCTGTGTATGACGCAGCTATTGGGTTCTTTGAGATTTTAGCAGCATTAGTATTTATAGCTTGTGTGGTGTTCTTGTCTCGTAGATTTATAGCTAAGATTCCGCGTTTTCACTCAGCTGAAATGAAAGGGTGGTCTACAGCAGATGCTACTTATATATTAGTGATAGAAATGGTGCTTATGGTAGCATTACTAAAGATGAATGCAGTAGATCAAGTCCTTCAAGCTAAGGGTGCAGATCACTATATAACAGCGGGTAGTTTTCCCATTTCACAATACTTAACCGGTTTATTCACTAGTTTTGAAATCCCTACTTTAGTGGTATTTGAGCGAGTATTTTGGTGGTTCCATATTTTAGGTATTTTGCTTTTCTTAAATTATGTACCGTATAGCAAACACTTACATATTATAATCGCATTTCCGAATACGTGGTACAGTAGACTACAACCAGCTGGAGAATTTGATAACATGCCTGAAATCACCAATGAGGTGAACCTCATGATGGACCCGAGTAAGGCAGATCCTAATATGCCGCCACCAGAGAAGTTCGGAGCAAATGATGTCACAGATCTTGGCTGGACGAGTATAATGGGAGCTTATGCCTGCACTGAGTGTGGCAGATGTACAAGTGAGTGTCCTGCTAATATTACAGGTAAAAAACTAAGTCCACGTAAGATTATGATGGATACGCGTGATAGAGTAGAAGAGCTAGGTAAAGCTAAAGATGAGCACGGTGCAGACTACCATGACGGTAAGTCGCTGCACGATTATATATCTCAAGAAGAGTTGCTCGCTTGTACCACGTGCAATGCCTGTGTAGAGGCTTGTCCTATAAACATAAACCCATTAGAGATTATCTACCAAATGCGTCAGTATCAGACCTTAGAAAAATCTGCTATGCCGAGTGAATGGGCAATGATGAATAGTAACATAGAGAATAATCAGGCTCCTTGGCAGTTTTCGCCAGCGGATAGAGCGAATTGGACGAAGGATATGTAATCCATAAGTAACTATTCACACCTTTGCCTTGTTTATAAATTTCAATGAATAAATCTATTCTGATTACGGCAATTATTTGTTTGTATAGTAGTACCAATTTTGCACAGAGTTTTACGGTATCTGGTAATCTGCAAGATGCTGACGGCAATGGTGTTCCCTATGCTAGTATATCTCTAAGTGAACAATTTGATACGGCTACTATACAGTTTACCATAGCTAAAGAAGATGGTACATATATGCTGAAAAGTGTGCAGCCTGGCGAGTACTATTTAGTAGTAGCGTGCATAGGGTACAGTGTAGCATATAAAGGTATAAGTGTATCAGGAGATCTGAAAGAAAATATGGAGCTAGAGTCGTCCACTATAAGTATGAAGGAAGTTATGGTGCGTGCTAAGGGGATTCCTGTATTGATGAATGGTGATACGGTGGTGTATAATAGTAGTAGTTTTAAGACCCAGAGCAATGCTAATGTAGAAGACCTTATCAAAAAGATGCCCGGTATCCAAGTGGATAAAGACGGAAAAGTCTCTTCAGAAGGGCAGCAAATCACTAAAGTTTTAATTAATGGAAAAGAATTTTTTGGTGGTAACGTAGAAGCAGCTACCAAAAATCTGGATGCTTCCCTAGTGGATAAAGTAGAGGTCATAGACAAAAAAACGGATGAAGATGAGTTCACAGGAGACGAAGGAAATCAGCGTGAAAAAGTAATCAATCTCATACTAAAGGAAGACAAGGCTCAAGGCTACTTTGGTACAGTGCGAGCGGGATATGGCACTGACGGTTACTATGACGGCAAAGGGAACATTAACTTCTTTAAAGACGCTACTCAGTTTTCTCTTATAGGTGGATTGAATAATATCGATAATAGTTTATATGGATGGGACGAGATGTCTACGCTCAATACTTTTGAGATTAACCCGTTCAATGGAGGAAGTAATAGTTGGAACTGGAATGGCGGTGTAAACTCATACGAAGGAATAGGTGCAAACCTGCATTTTGAGCCTGTGAAAGGAATGAAATCAGATATAGCCTATGTAGTCACTTCCGAGCATAACCTTAGAATAGGGGAACGAAATTCCGAAGTCTATCTGACCGACAATACCCTGTTTTCTGATGCCATAAGTGAGGGTGATGGCGATAAGAATAATCATCAGGTAAATGCCAAGATAGAGTATGAGCCAGATACACTGAATAGACTAGTGTTTCGTGCACAGTTTAATAGGCAGGTAGGAGATAAGTTCTCAGGTTCACTGACTCAAAATTTCTTTGAAAAAGACAGTATCCTAAACAGTGGAGTAACACTCAACAGAGTATCTAGCGGAGATCAAAAATTCATTAGTAAGCTGCATTGGACTAGAAAGTCGAAAAAGAAAAGCGAGAATAGGTTTATGGGGTCAGTTTATTTTGGAGCTTCGGAACTCACTAATGATCAGCAAAATTATTTTGATACGAAGCCGTTTTTGCTGCCTTTTCCTTCAGATGAGCCGTCTAGACTTACTCAAAATCTGAAAACTAACGAGAGGACTGTAGCTGCTACAGCTGCATATCAGATACAGTTGACTAAAAAACTAATGATACGCCCAGGGGTAAACTGGATGCTTAGTGAGTATACCCATGATTTTGATTGGATAGAAGAGCAAGGTAAATTGCTCAGCAATAGTCCTGTGGGAGGCGTGCAGGCACAAAACCTAGAATACTTTTTGCATATAAGTTATAAGCTAGACTCATTTACCACGCTATATGTGGTGCCTGAGTTAAATCAAAGTATAGAGGATAGAAGGTTCACTACAGATACATTTCATCAGTACGGGTTTAATCAACTATTCTTCATCCCTTATATGTTCCTCAGGTCTAATAAGCCCCATAAGTATAATTTTAATTTCAATATACGTGCTAATCTGAATAGACCAGGAGTACAGCAAATGCTGCCAATGACAGATAACAGTAATCCGTTTAATGAAAATACGGGTAACATAGAAATAGAGAATTTCATGACCTATAATAACAGCTGGAGGTACCAGCGTATGTTTGGATTAGGGAAAACATTATTTTTTAATGGATGGAACTCATTCAGCTTTAGACCAGTGGTAAACACCAATTTGGTCTCTTCAGATAACTATGCACAGTCTTCAGTTATTAATTTTAAAAATAGAATATATACCAATCAAAGTGTAGGATTTACGTGGCCTATAAAAGCACTAAAAGCCACCATAGGTATGGATGTAGATTATAGCTACGGTCAGTCTTACTTCCTCCAAAATAACAAGGAAATATTAAGTAAAAATAATACCATAGCTGGTGGTCCTACTTTACAGTTCAATGAATTTGATATGTGGAGTTTTGATGGAGATTATAGCCTAAACTATCAGACAGGTAGTGTAGGAGGCGTCAGTAATAACGGCTTCTTTTATCATGAAGTAGATGCCGAGTTCGTTTTCACACCTATAGAGCGTATAGAGTGGAGTACGTCATTGTATCTAGAGATTTACGGTGCTAATAATGCAGTGGGAGCACAGACTATACCAATTCTTAATTCCGAGATTTCATTTTTTATAGATAAGGATCAGCAATGGAGCATAGGAGCCAGAGCGTATGATCTTTTAGACAAGAATCAGAACCTATGGAGATGGTGGAGTAATAATAGTTTTACGCAAAACCAAAGTAATGCCGTGCAGCGATATGTGATGGCTACACTTACCTATAAGATTAAAAAACCAAGTTCAAAAGGGAATGATTAGACCGATGGACGGAATAGAGGAGTTTTAAACACAAATTTTTTATAAATTGCACAACAAAATGAGTCGAAAAATACACGTACCCACAGTAGCAGAGTTAGTAGCTAAAGGAGAGAAACCAGATGTTTTATTTTGGGTAGGATGTGCAGGTAGTTTTGATGAGCGAGCTCAGAAAATCACAAAAGCATTCGTTAAAATATTAGATAATGTAGGCGTAAACTATGCTATACTGGGCAAAGAAGAAAGTTGTACAGGTGATCCAGCAAAAAGAGCCGGCAATGAGTTTTTATTTCAAATGCAAGCTATGGCTAATATCGCTACGCTAAATGCATATGAGATTACTAAAATAGTAACTACATGCCCGCATTGTTTCAATACGTTAAAAAATGAATATCCATCCTTAGGTGGAAAGTACGAGGTGATTCATCACACTACATTCCTGCAGCAGTTAATAGATAATGGCAAACTGACCTTTGGTGCAGATCCGTTTAAAGGTAAAAAAATAACGTATCACGATAGTTGCTACTTAGGCAGAGCAAATGGCGTGTATGACGCTCCACGACGTATACTAGAAGCTCTAGATGCAGAACTCGTAGAGATGAAGCGTTGTAAGTCTAAAGGACTTTGCTGCGGTGCTGGTGGTGCTCAGATGTTTAAAGATGCAGAAAAAGGTGATAAGGAAATAAATATAGAACGTACCGAAGAAGCCATAGATACTGGAGCTAGTATTATATCTGCTAATTGTCCGTTTTGTACCACTATGATAGGAGATGGCATAAAACATGCCAATAAAGAAGGTGAAGTAGAAGTGCTAGACTTGGCAGAGCTAGTAGCTCAAGCTAAAGACCTGTAGCGATGATTCGTTGGAGAAAGTTTGGGTGGGTTATACCCATATTATTCTTTCTGTTCAATGTTGTTCTCAGAGCTTTTGGTATAGAGATAAATAGTCTGGCAGGAGATGAGCCTTTCAGTGTTTATTTCGCTCAGATGGATCTTCCAGATATTCTTAGACACTTAAGGCCAGGTAATAATCCTCCATTGTATGAGCTATTTCTTCATTACTGGATAAAGACCTTTGGTATTAGCGAAGTGGCTGTGCGGATTCCTTCGCTCATTTTTGTGAGTGTCACCGCTGCTTTTTTATATAAAATAGGCGACGAGTTTTTCACCACACAGGCGGGAATAGTAGCAGGAGTGCTATTTAGCTTTTCTAATTATGCCACTTACTTTGCTCACGAGGCTAGAGTGTATGCTCTCTTTGGAATGCTCACGTGCATTAGCTTTTATTATTTTTTAAGATGGGTAAATAATAGTTACACTACTAGTACTTTGGTCCTATTTACGATAGCAAATGCATTGCTACTCTATGCTCATTATTTTGGAGTAATGGTTATAGGAATACAAGTTTTTTTTGCACTGCTTTTTAGTTTTAGAGAAGGTAAAAAACTAAAAGTAGTGGTGCTAAGTTTGGCAGCTTCGTTTGTCCTTTTTGGGCCTTATATACCTGTAGTTTTAGAACAATTTTCTGTAACCAAAGAAAAAGGAACTTGGCTTTTGCCGCCAGATGGGTGGCCTACTATTGAGTATATGCTTATGCAGTTTGCTAATAGCAAAAAAGTGGTAACAGTCCTACTCTGTATTATTGGTTTAGCAGTCGTTTTTAATCTTAGACATTTTAGATCTATGGATAGGAATCTGCTTGTAATCTTAGCTTGGTTCGTCGTACCATTTTTTGGTATGTATTTTATAAGTTATGAAATGCCTATGTTTCATAATCGCTATTTAATGCACGCGTTCATAGGATTTATTTTAGTGATTAGCGTAGCTAGCTTGTCTATAATAAAACTTCCTTTAGTGCAATGGATTATACCAGTGATACTGCTTGCTTGTTTTGTAGTAAAGAGTGAGAGAAGCATAGATAATGGCAGGCATAGCAGAGAAGCTGTATCCAAAGTGCAAGAACTGAGAGATGAGAACACCCGAGTAGTTATGTATCCTAAGTATAGAATTTTAGGCTATTCATATTATTTTAACCGTGAAAGGTTCAAAAAGTATGATGCTGAGTATGGTTTTTATAATGTGTTAGAAGGATTTAAGGAAGAAAATTTCTATGGAATAAATCAGTATTCAGAAGCACGGATAGATAGTACTGTAAATAAGGTCATTTTTATGATGACAGATGGTGGCCCAAAGGAACAGTTAGTTTCTGAGTTTCAAGAAGATTTCAAGTTAAAAAAAGAGTACTTTTTTCCTGAGATTATCGAAGTATTTGAGTTTGAAAGGTAGTGTGCTAAGGTTAGCTGCTATTTTTTACTTACAAAGGATTACCTCAAATTTGCCACTTTCAGTGACTTGAGTTACCTCTTTGAAAAGCTTAGTAAGATGAGTTC
>CAWVTM010000090.1:0-7472 GCA_963933305.1 uncultured bacterium | reverse complement strand
AATCGTCTACACCTGCATTATTGCTTATACAGGTTAGGTTTTTCACTCCAGATTTCACCAAGGCATTGATGCTGTTTTCAGGAATACCACAGAGTCCGAAACCTCCCAACATAAGAGTCATACCGTCAGATATTCCTTTTATAGCCTCACTTGCATTTTGTACTACTTTGTCCATATAAATGTTTGGCGAAGTTATATAATCTGACATTAGGAAAAAGTTTTCCTACAAAATGATCACTTTTCTGAAATAAGACACCACTTCAACAGTTTCAATTTATATTTATTGCTAAATTTGTAAAATTAGAATTTCCGAAACTAAATGAATCTAAAACAACCCATTCTCCCATTTTTGTTATTTTTTGTGGCTGCCTCCTCCGAAGCCTTTGCTCAGTTCGGTAACGAGTGGATAAATCCATCTCAAACTTACTACCAAATAGAAATAGGTGAAGACGCTATTTATGAGATTGAATACGCGACCCTATCAGCTAGAGGTTTGCCAGTCTCTAGCATAAATCCTAAGAACATTCAATTGTGGAGGAATGGCGAAGAACAGCACATATTCATATCCGGACAATCAGATAATTCCTTTGACTCAGGAGATTTTATAGAATTTTACGGAGAATATAATGATGGAGAACTTGATGCTCCTTTATTTTTAACTGCGGATCAGCAGGCTCATCAATTTAAAAGTCTTTACACCGACACATCCAATTACTACCTTACTTGGACGTCAAATACAGCTGGTAAAAGGTTCACAGAGTTTAACAACCCCAGTTATGCAGGTAAAACAGCAGACTCTTGGTTATGGTATACTACACATAGCACATTTACCGATGAGTATTATGACGGTAGTCCATACTTCCAACCGGGTTATTTAACCGAGTACACCACAGGTGAGGGATGGTTTAGTACGTATATATCAGGCGGCAGAACTGCCAACCTGAATATAGCAACAAATAATTACAACCCCGCAGGTCCCGAACCACTGCTCAGCTTTGGAGTATACGGTAAATCTAATCCAAGCCAAACCGTGGATGGTCTAAACCATAAAGTTGAGGTTAGCATTGGTTCAGACTTAATATTTGAAAAGTTTCATTCCGGATATACTCGGGTAGAACCAGGATTCAATGAAGCTAAAGTAGTGCTTGAAAGCTCACAGATAGATACTCAAGTGACAAATATCCGATTCGCATCTACCTATCTCCAGATGGCACGCCACGCAGTCTCCTTCATCAAAATGGAATATCCTCGAGATTTAGATCTTAATGATGTCTCATACTTTGAAATAGACTACACTGGTTCGAATGACTATTTTAAATTCATCAACTTTGCCGGAACTGAGGCCTACATATATGATTTAAGAAATCTCCGAAGAATATCAGGAGACGTTAACAGTAAAACATTGCAGTTTAATACATCTAACGTTGGACAAAAAAAAATAATACTAACTAGTGATGACGCCAAAAAGTCAATTACGATAGATAATCTAAAATCTTTCACTACGAAACCGTACGACTATACCTCCACCTCATACGATTACGTAATTATTACCCATCCCAAGCTAGCAGAAAGTGCTGCTGAATACAAAAGCTATCGGGAATCTGCGAAAGGAGGATCTCATACTGTAGAAATAGTATATACTCCTGAGTTATACGACCACTTTTACTATGGTCTATCGCATCCAATGGCTTTAAAAAACTACTGTAGGCTAATCTACGAGCAACAGCCAACTAAAGTTAAAAACATACTCCTACTAGGAAAAGGCCAATCATATTATCTTACGCGGTATAATTATCTGAGAAGAGAGTTTGAGAACTTAGTACCAACCTGGGGAACACCATCTAGTGATTACCCTTTTGTTACAGATTACAAAGAGAATGATTTGGCTCCTGTAATGGGGATAGGTAGAATCCCAGCCCGTTCGAATCAAGATGTAAGAAACTACCTGGAAAAAGTAATATTGCATGAAGAATACACTAATAATTCTAAGGTTGTTCTATTTCTCACTGGAGGGGTAGGAGAAGAAGAGCAGTCTTCATTCGAAGTGTATCAACACGATTACAATAATCGTATTAAGGGAGTAAGGTTTGGAGCAAAGGGTAAATTTTTAGCCAAACAAGATGCTTCCACCATAGATCAATCGCTAACCGCTGAAGTACAAGAAATAATAAACGGTGGTATAAGTACACTCGGCTACTTTGGCCACGGTGCTGCACAGATCCTAGAGATTGATATAGGTACTCCTAACCAACTAGACAATGAAGGTAAGTATCCTTTATTTTTATTTAATGGGTGTGCATTAGGAAATAGTTATAACGATATATCCCTACCAGAGCAGTTTTTACTGCACGAAAAAACTGGAGGTATAGCTTGGATAGCAGGCAGTGCATATGGGTTTACACATCCGCTATACTCGTGGACATCCACTTTCTATAGTAATATGTACAATAACCACTACGGCAGTTCAATAGGAAAGTTGATTATAGAAACTATAAAGCAATACCAAAGACCATCAGATAATTTTAATCGCAGTCAATGTAGACAAATGACCTATCACGGTGATCCTGCTATTCGCATGTACTCCCCAGAAAAGCCAGACTATAGCATAGATGAGAACATACAACTTTATCCAGACAATGCTAATGCAGAACTTGATTCTGTAGCACTGGATATTTCACTATTAAACTATGGTGAAGCAGTTACCGACACACCAGGCCTATATCTCAGTCTCAAATACAGTAATGACAGTATACGCACTTTTGGACCCAAATATATTAATAGCATATTTAGCACTTCAGAAGTTCGGTTCTGGATACCTAATAATGATTTTAGTCAGGGTTTTCAGACTGCTACTTTTACTATAGACTTCGGGGATAGCATAGATGAGATAGATAATGTAGGAGAGCTAAACAACTCCATATCGTATGAGTATTTTTTACCCTCAAACAGCTTATCAGTACTAGCACCTATCAAAGACGCTATAGTCCCCAAAACGAACGTCACTCTTCAAGTACAAAACAATAGCTTACTTATCCCAGAAAATACGGTGGTGTTCGAAATAGATACGAATCCAAATTTCAATAGTCCTATACTTCAAACAGTCAGTGGTATAAAAGGAGGGAATATTATTAGTCATACCTTCGCACTACCTCCATTCGACAGTACCGATTTCTTTTGGCGAGCAAAATTTGATACCCCTGCAGATGCTTCATCTAAATGGGTAAACTCCACCTTCTCGCTTATATATAATAGTGAAACCGGATGGTCTCAGGGGTATTACAGTAAACTAAAAGAAGCTACTCGACAAGGAGTCGAACTATTGCCAAATAACAGAAAACTTAGTTTTAATAGACAAATCTCTGGCCGTTATACTGTCTATGCTGGAGGTATTAATGTCCCATATTATAAAAAAGTACTATTTGTAAATGGAGCACGCAAGTTTGGAGGAAGATACTCTCGTAATCAAGTAGAGTTAGGAGCATTAAATCCTGACAACTTGGATAGATATATTGAAGAGAATAATCCTTTTAATCAGGTAGTCCGATCTAGAGATTATATCGCAGGACTAAAGTACTATCAGCCTGGAGAAAAAAGTGGCCAGTATTTGTACAATACCAGAGTACCAAGCCAGCTAGATTCACTCACAGCTTTACTGGATAGAATACCAGAGGGATATCATCTTTTATTCCTGATAAATGGCGACGTAGACATAGAGCTATGGGACGAGGAGATCTTTACTGCGTTAGAGAAGTTTGGAGCAGATAAGATCCGGATTATAAAACATGGGGAACCTTATGGTCTCCTAGGTCAAAAAGGCCTTTCCCCAGGTTTAGGTCAAGAACCAATAGCTAATTATGCCTCAATTGTACCACCAGAAGATCAGTCAACTGCTGGGTCTGTTCAGTATGCTCCGCTTCTTACTGAGGGAGGAATCACTACCCAAAATATAGGCCCGTCTAAAAAATGGAAACTATTTTATCGTATTTTAGGGGAAAATGACTCTGAGGAAGATTCTGTGAGTTACACCATATTGGGCGTTCGAAAAAACAACTCAGTTCAGACACTATTCTCTGATTGGACCAATAAGAGTCTAAACCTTTCCTCGATAGACGCAGACACATTCCCTTATCTTAGGATTAATGGCTATTATAAAGATCAGAGTAAAAGAACTCCTTCAGGCCAAAATAGGTGGACAGTGCTCTATGATGGTGTGCCAGAAGGCTCTATTTTTCCCAGTATAGCCTTTGAACAGAGCCACGATACTATCCAAGAAGGTGATAGTCTTTTCATAAAATTCGCTTATAAAAACATATCTAAGTACGATATGGATAGTGTACTGGTATTGACCATAAATAGACTTCACAACGGTGAAAAAGATACCATAGATAACTCCTATTACAGTCCTCTACCAGCAGGGGATTCAATGATTTTAAGCTATAAGATACATACACTAAACCAACAAGACAGAAATAGTGTAGCCATAACTGTTAATCCAGCCTTTGATCAGCCAGAAGAACAATTGGAAAATAATGTACTTCAACTACAATACCTGGTGGAGCGAGACAATAGAAATCCCATCTTAGATGCAGTATTTGACGGTGTACACATTTTAGATTTTGATATAATATCTCCTAGTCCCGTAATCACAATGTCAGTGCTGGATGATAATCAGTATATCTTTATCCAAGACCCCGAAGCTTTTGAGGTATATATACAACTATTAGACTTAGCAGGGAATCCAACTGGAGACGCAGACACTGTGCACCATACACAGAGCAATGTTATGTTCACAGCTGCTAGCAGACCTGGTGAAAAAGCTATACTGGAATATTCTCCAAAAGACTTAGCTAGTGGTAAATATAGACTCGCTGTAAGAGTAAGAGATGCATCAGGTAACGAATCTAGTGAACTCAGCTATGTCATTAATTTTGAGGTCATACGTGAAGCCAGCATTACCAATATATATCCTTATCCTAATCCCTTCACTACGAGTATGAAATTCGTCTATACGCTTACAGGTGAGCAAGTCCCTGATTACATGAAAATACAGATAATGACTGTAACAGGGAAAGTAGTACGCGAAATCACACAGGACGAGATGGGGCTAATCAAGATAGGAAACAACATCTCACAATTCACTTGGAACGGTACAGATGAATATGGTGACCAACTCGCTAACGGAGTGTATCTTTATAAAGTGGTAGCTAAAATAAATGGTGAGGACATACAAACAAGAGAAAGTGCTGGAGATAAATTCTTCACACAAGGACTAGGTAAAATATACCTAATGAGATAGTAGATGAAAAACTCCTACTGGATTTTAATTCTAATAGTAACCGCTTGTTTTTCTAAGTTCTTAATTCCCTTAAATACCATGGATACTGGCTGGGATTTCGGTCATGCTTTCTCCTCAGTACGTGGAGAAAGTAATCTTTTGTATAACTCGTATTTAGGAACTTCTGCAGACTACCTGTATGGATTGTTAATCAAACCTCTCGCATACATCACATCATCTGTGTATACCCCTAAAATATTTTATTCGATTCTGTTAGCTGCTTTAGCACTACTACTCCTTATTCGTAAAAACAGAATGGGTTTAACAGTAGGTATTATCTCACTAGTGCTGAGTAACTACATAGTACTTTCTCATCGCCCAGAAATATTTACAATATTGATAGGACTCTTAGCATACCCCTATTTATTTATAAATGATAAAATCAATTGGAAAGTAGCTATCCCACTAGGTTTAATTCTATTTTTCATTCACCCTTCTAATGCGGTACTCATGGGCGCGGCGGCACTTGCTAGCAAGGAGCTATTGATACGCAGAGAGAATAGCTACTTATTAGTATACGCAATATTTATTGGGGTACTAGGAGGTCTACTTGCTTTCTCTTCTCACATCCATCATTTAGAAATACTAAGAAGCAGAATTTTCAGTAGTAATCACTTATCTTCTATTTTTACATTTTTAAAGTACAGTGGCATAAGTTTAGCGGCACTGATTATTGCTAAGCGTAAAGTATTCACCCTGCAATTTGGTCTCAATTTCGTAGTTTTAGCACTACTCTGTATTATTCTCGGTCCCTACTATTACTTCATATTCCTACTTATTCCATTTATAGTCCACCCTACTTTTAGCCGAGATAAGTTCACTAACATAGCAGTCATTGGAGCCATTACTTTTAACGTCTTCACCACTATTATTCATCCGTACATTGTGTACATAGAAAATCCGGCATACGCCGAAAAAGCAGGAATTATATCAGAAACAATAGAAGAGTTAAGTGTCAATGCGCCTAAAGGTAATGTATTTATAGACCAGCATATAGGTTTACCTCTTTACGCCAAGTCTGATAGGGCTAAAATGATACTGAAAGTAGATAATGAAAGCTACTTTATAGTCATCAAGCCAGAGTCAGGAGATATCGCTTATTTTACGAGTAAGCAAGATGCAGAATTATTTTCAAGAGAAATAGCCAGATCTTATAATCTAAAAACTACAAACGCTATTACTCTAGAAGAGCCGACAAAAGGTAAGCTAACACTGCAGTCTAGATACAGAAAAAGAACAGATAGTCTCGGTCTATGGCAAACTACCATTTTATAAAGCGAGAAATAACTTCCCTCCATTTCATCTTTACTAACTCTGATAAACGAGTATCAGGATAATAATACAGAAATTTTTCTTTAAGATCTTCTTCTACCTCAGACTTAAAATCTGCCGTAAGTCCAAGCTTGTAATGGCTCCCCACTTGGTCAAAAATAATATTATTAAGCTCTGGCTTAAGTCTTCTCTCCCATCCTTTCGCAGCTTTAGTACACAATTTAGATGAAATCATAAACTTCGATTTCACGTAATTTAAGTCCTTGCAACCGTGTAAGTCTAACTCTATATCCATATCAGCTAACTCATCTCTCCATTGCTTTAGAGAGTCAAACCGAAGCTCATAGAATGCGTCATATACATTTATAGTATCCTTCCAGAATTTAGCCACTGGCACTTTTTCACTTATCATCAGCGGAGATTGATGCACATACTTAGTTGTTTGCTTTTTCATATGTACTCCCATATCTGCAAAATCTGTAGTATAACTATACATTGGGAATGCTAGGTACTTATCCGATTGCTGAAGATAACAGTAAAAGGATTTTTCCCACACTTCGTCCCCCCATTTCTTAACATTAACTGGAAGGTGATAAGCTCCAAAATCTCCAGTAAAGTGCCTCAAGAACTCTTCATAATCTTTAGCCATATCAGATGAATAAAAGCAACCCTTACTAGATGGTCGCTGCTGATAATATGTAAACTCATCTGAAGGTATTAACTCAAAGGGAAAATGATCTTGCTCTACCATAGGATAACGATACAAACTCACACCTGCCAGTTTTCTTTCACCCTTGATGATACTCTGACAGCTGATCAAATAAGCCTGAAAATAAGGACTAACTATGAGGTCATCTTCTAAAAC
>CAWVTM010000089.1:0-7821 GCA_963933305.1 uncultured bacterium | reverse complement strand
TCACTGTTTTTAGTTTTCTACGGCACTTTATGGGTTTGAAGTGGATGATAGTCTCCGCAAAGGTGGATTCAACAATGTCAACTCTTAGGTTTTGATTTTTCCCGTTGAAATTGAGATTGACATTATCATTTATGTAAGCAGTTAGCACTGATGAACTAGTAGAGTCTGTTAATATGAACTTTGAATTTTTTAAATGTGCTTGAATAGCACCCTCTAGATGTTCTGTATCCGTACGCCAAGTAATTTTAACTTCCTTGTTTTTTTCGTCGTATGTCATATTCATCCACGAGGTGTGAAAATCATGGGTGGGAGCGAGTGTGATAAGAAAGGATAGGATTAGGTTAAGCATCACTAGTTTTGATTTGCTGTTTTTTGGTGGCTATTTGGTCAATTTTATAGATAAAATACGGAAAACTCCCCAAAGGAATTCTCCTTTTATATCCTCAAAGGTAATATAGAAATTCTCTGTAGAATAAGATAGGGATGTAAATCAAGAGCTAATAAAAGCCTTCAATTATTCGCAAGTACTTTTTGGGACTTGAACTAGAGCATAGGGTAGGTTAATTAAGACTATCAGCATAATAGTAGATGCAGAAGTTTTAATAATCAAATGTGTTGAATGACTTCATGCCATTTGAGATAATGCACTCGCTATAAGCGCAGAGGCGCTAGAGGAGAGTACTGGCCTGACGAAACAAGGACAGCCATAATGATAGGAGTACGAGTAAGTAGCTTGTAATGCTACCTAACTGTTTAACGTAAAATACTTATAACTACTTGTGAGTTAGTTTTCCTTATAAAACCCCTTTCTTTGCGACTCTTTTATGAGAAAAATAGCATTCATACTCAGTATCGCCTTCTGTCTTATTGGTTTTAACACTTTAGCTCAAAACCTAAACACCAATCAAAATAAGTTTCGTCAGTTAGATCCGGATTTACCTACGCCCAATGTGTACCGCACAGCGAGTGGTGCTCCTGGACATCAATACTGGCAGAATACGGCTGATTATGATATGGACCTTCGTCTAGATGACGAGAACCAGCGTGTGTACGGCGAGGAAGAAATTACCTATAATAATGCGTCTCCAGATAAACTAGAATACCTCTGGGTGCAGCTAGATCAGAATATGCGTAGTACTGAGTCTGAGACCTATCAGATACAGCAGGGTAAGCTTAGTGATGGCGTAAGTATCCGTGAGTACTTTAATTTATTTCATACTTTCCCAGGTGGATTTAATATAGACCACGTGCAAGATTCAGCGGGTAAAGACTATACAGTAAAAGTAAACCATACGATGATGCGTATAAACCTAGATGAACCGCTAAAAGCTGGTGAGTCTATTAAGATAAATATCAAGTGGTGGTATAACATAAATGACCGCATGGAAATAGGCGGTAGAAGCGGATACGAGTATTTCAAAGAAGAAGATAACTACCTATACACTATAGCTCAGTTTTTTCCTAGAATGGCTGTATATAGCGACGTGACTGGATGGCAAAATAAGCAGTTCTTGGGCAATGGAGAGTTTACGCTTCCTTTTGGCGACTATGATGTCAAACTGACCGTACCTAGTGATATGGTGGTAGGTGCTACAGGTGAGATTCAAAATACAGATGAAGTACTTAGTACTACTCAACAAGCTAGGCTAGAACTAGCCAAAACCAGTGATACACCAATAATCATAGTAACACAAGCTGAGGCTGAAAAGAATGAAGTAAGCAGAGCGAAGGATACTAAAACGTGGCACTTCAAAGCAAAAAATGTGCGTGACTACGGATGGTGTGCCAGCCGAAAGTTTATCTGGGATGCACAGGGTGTGCAGTTCGGAGATAGAACAGTGATGGCTATGTCTCTTTATCCTAAAGAAGGAAATCCTATGTGGGAGATGTACAGTACTAAAGCAATCGTACTAACCTTAGAAACATATTCTAAATTTACTTTCGATTACCCATATCCAGTGGCTTATTCTATCAACGGGAAAAGCATAGGAATGGAGTATCCGATGATCTGTTTCAATGGAGGAAGAACGGACAAAGAAGGTAAATTTACAGATGCCGTAAAATACAGAACGATACTCGTCATCATACACGAAGTAGGGCATAATTACTTTCCTATGATTATAAACTCAGACGAGAGACAGTGGACGTGGATGGACGAAGGCTTAAATACCTTCCTGCAGTATCAAACAGAAAAAGAATGGACAGACGAGTCTGGAAAAGCATTCCCTAGCAGACGTGGTCCTGCTGACAAAATAGTGCCGTATATGGGTGGAGATAAGCGATATATCTCGCCTATTATGAGCAACTCAGAAAGCATTTACCAGTTTGGCAATAATGCGTATGGCAAGCCGTGCACTGCCCTGAATATACTGCGAGAGACGGTAATGGGTCCAGAGTTATTTGACTACTCATTTAAGATGTACTCCAATAGATGGAAGTTCAAACATCCAAGTCCTGCGGACTTATTCCGTACTATGGAAGATGCCAGTGCTATGGATTTAGACTGGTTTTGGAGGGGATGGTTTTATACTACAGATCACTGCGATGTAGCTATCACAGATGTGAAAGAATATAGAGTGAACTTCAATGAGCCTTCAGCTGGTACATCGTCTAAGAAAGCACGTAAGATGGTGAAAAAGCAAGAGAAAAAAGGAAGTTTTGACCCGATACTACAGAGCGTAGCGTATGCCAAAGATCCAGCAGCAGCGTATGAAAAAGTAAAAGGAAGTATCACGGATACACGTCAAAGCAAGCTCAACGAAGATGCGTATTTTTATCAAGTAGATTTAGAGATGATAGGTGGGTTGGTGATGCCAGTTATCCTTAAGCTAGAATATGCAGATGGTACAAGTGAAGAAGTACGCATACCAGCGGAAATCTGGAAAATGCAAAATGAGCAGCTTCAAGAGACAGTTTGTAAAGTACTTGTTACGGATAAACCTGTTGTTAAAATAGTACTCGACCCAAAGTTAGAAACAGCAGATACGGATACCAGTAATAATGAGTGGGTGAAATAGAATGAAACACTGGCTCGCAGCATTCCGACTAAAGACACTACCCTTAGCACTGGGTGCTATTATACTGGGTAGTAAGCTAAACGAGTTGTCTTTTGACTTTCAGATCTTCTTATTTGCGGCTCTTACGGCTATTTTTCTTCAGATACTTAGTAACCTAGCTAATGATTATGGAGATTATGTGAAAGGCACAGATAAGCATCGAAATGACCGTCAACTCTCAGGCGGTACTATTACCCCACAAGCTATGAAAGTAGCTATGGTTCTCTTTGGCCTATTTGCACTTTCATCTGGCATTTATCTGCTGACTATCTCCTTCGGAAATCAGTGGATTTTTTGGTTTCAGTTTTTAGGACTAGGATTAGCGAGTATAGCTGCTGCGGTAATGTACACAGTAGGCAAGAAAGCGTATGGATACAATGGACTTGGAGATGTATTTGTCTTTATCTTCTTTGGACTAATTGGGGTAGTAGGCACGGCATTTTTATTTAAGCAAGAAATAAATATCAGCTATTGGTTGCCAGCCATAGCCTACGGATGCTTATGTGTGGGTGTGCTCAATGTCAATAATATCCGAGATCGGGATAAGGACGTGCTGACTAACAAAATCACACTAGCCGGTAAAATGGGCAAAGATGGAGCTTTGAACTATCAGATAGTATTATTATCCGTCGCGTTTTTAGGCTTTATGGGACATCATTTTTTAGAGGGTTATGTGAGTCTGGCTCCTATCGGAGTTTTGTTTTTAGGGTACTCGCACATTACTCGACTGCAGGTAGCAGATAGCTCTGAAGATTACAATCAGCAGCTTAAGTTTCTGTCGCTAGGGAGCTTGGTAATTGTTATACTTTTTTTGATCAAATTATTCTATTAAGATAATGTTCACTTTTACTATCCGTAAGCACGTGTTGGATTTTATAAAACCAGCCAAGACTTCTAGAAATATCTTTACAAAACGAGCCATTTATCTCATAGAACTGTATGATACCAAATCTGGTAAAATGGGACTGGGGGAGGCAGCACCACTTTCACTGCTCAGTGTAGATGATGTAGCAGACTATGAGCCTATTTTACAAAAAAAGTTAGAAGAATTTTGTGAAGTAGGAGACCTAAGAGAAATAGACTTAGAGCAGTATCCGAGTATTCGTTTTGGGATAGAGACAGCTCTACTGGATCTAAAATCTGACGATGTAGGTCGAATGTATCACACTTCCTTCACTAGAGGTGAAGTTAAGATGCCAGTGAATGGTCTCGTATGGATGAATGACTCAGAGGCTATGTATGAGGAAGCAGTAGCTAAGATAAAAGCAGGATTTGATGTTATAAAGTTTAAAATTGGAGCATTAGACTTTGATGAAGAGTGTAGAATGCTTGAGAAGATAAGAAAGGAGTACTCAGCCTTTAAAGTAACATTACGTGTAGATGCAAATGGAGCATTTAAGGCGAATGAGGCACTGGAGCAACTGAATGAGCTTAAGCGATTTGAACTACACAGTATAGAGCAGCCTATAGCCACGCAGCAGTGGGATGATATGGCTAAACTGTGCAAAGAGAGCCCTATAGACATAGCTTTAGATGAAGAATTAATAGGTACTAAAATAGATTTAGCTGCCCAAATGCTGAATCATATTAAACCGAACTATCTCATATTGAAACCAAATCTTATCGGAGGAGTATCACAAGCTGACAAATGGATAGAACAAGCCCATAAATTAGATATAGACTGGTGGGCCACTTCCGCTCTGGAGAGCAATGTAGGGCTGAATGCCATAGCTCAGTGGGTGAGTACATATCCAGTGACTCTCCATCAAGGGCTAGGTACAGGAGGCCTATTTGCTAATAATCTTGAGACTCGTTTATGGTTATCTGACGGACAGATGAGCTATAATGTAGATTAGCTGTTCACTTTATGAGTCTATGGATACGTTTTTACTCTTGTTTTAGTATTATCCTTAGTGTTTTAATTGAGAATCTAATTTTGGCACGATAATTTCTTTATATTTGTAAAGCAAATGAAACGACTAGTTTCCATAACATTAACATTATTATTCACTTTTGCAATCTCATTTGCAACAGAGGTAGACAAACTCGGTCAGAATTATCCTAACCCTGCCAAGGAGAAAACGTATGTCAATGTTGAGTTTTCTTCTGCTCAAGCCACCCTTACCCTCTCCAGCATTCTAGGAGAGATAATACAGGTTCAAAAGCTTCCATTTTCTGGTACATTCATGTTAGATGTAACTAATATCCCTGATGGAGTATACTTTTATACGTTAGATACTGACGGTCATAAAATGACCAAAAAACTCACAGTAAAGAAGTAATCGCTTACTAACTTCCTATTTCTAGTAATCAATTTACGTTTAAGTATCAGGATTTTTATACGCTCCACTACCTACGGCGTGTATTTTTTAGAAGATGTACAGGCGTTCATTTCGTTTTATACCAATTTAGTTTTCAAGTGTCGTATAAATAAATTGAGTTTATCGAAGGTTTGTAAAGGCGAAAAATCATTGTATAGCCTGAGCTATGGTATTATTTTTTAACGAATAGAAATCGAGTGAAAAACGATTTATATGCGGCAATTGAAAGCTATTTTGGTATTATATAGGCCTTCTGTATACTATAAGGTATAATCTAGGTATGAATATTGAAAAGTCCTTAGACAAGACAGAATCAGTCTTTAATCACTAAGTCCGTACAATATGCTAGCACAGATTTGGAAATAGACCGATACTATAAAAGAGAATTAGTGGAGTTGGTGTGAGGAGAAGTACTGTAAAACTGCTTCCTTACCGTACAGCATTACTTCTATTTTGACAGCTTTATTTTGTCTTTTTATCTTAGGATTAAAGTCGTGCGTATTAATAAATATGGTTTGAGCCTTCTGCTGTGACCCTAGATGTCTTCTGTTAAGGTACTCACTACTGAGCAAACTAAAGGACATCATGAAATCACCCGTTTTATGGATAGATTTTGGAGCTATTTCTGCATTAGAGCTATCCGCTTCTAGTTTTATACCTAGCGTTTTTGCATTACACTTATAGTAAGAGTTAGCACCTTTGTTAGCAGTTATTAATGTATCAAATAGATAAAAGGGATAATTATCTAAAATGCCTCCATCTACCATTACTTTGGTAGTAGAATCTGTATTTTTTTTCTTTACTAAACTGCCGTCTGGCTGCATAAATATGGCCTCAAAATACACTGGAATACTAATGCTGATTCTTACGGCATCTAGTACTTTCATTTTGGGATAGGTTTGGTGGCTGAATATTTCTATTTTTTGATCAGTAAGATTAGCACCTGTGATGTAAAGTAGTTTTACATCCTTGCCAGTGTGGTGTGCTTCATAAAGTTCCTGAAAAGTTAGATCAGCAGAAAAGCCTTTTGCCATCATTATTTTACCTAAGTCTTCTGTGAGTCTATCTGTTTTATAGTACCCATAGGTTCTTTTTATCCGGATCAGACCACCTATGACTGGGAAGCCTACCTGATTGTACTTGCCAAAGTTTGTATTGAGATTTAAATGACGAATTTCTTTTCCTGAGTAGCCGAGAGCATACATTAATCCATTCATAGCACCAGAGCTGGTGCCTGCTACTTGTTCTATACTGTCAGATATGCCGAGGCTGTCTAGCACTTCAAAAGCACCGGCATAGGCAATACCTTTCATTCCACCACCTTCTAGTATGAGGTTAGTGTATTGTGCTTGAGATTTTATTAATCCTACAGAAAAAAGAAAAATGAATAGAATTCGCATTTATTTGAAACAGTAACTAAGCCAAAAACAGATTTCCAATCATAAAGTAAAGGAATAGCCCAAGCAAATCATTGCTCGTAGTTATAAAAGGGCCAGTAGCTAAGGCAGGATCTATTTTTAGTTTATCCAAAGCCAGTGGAACTATAGTACCTATCACCGCGGCCATGAGAATAACACTCAGCAGAGCTAAGCTTACGGTCATCATGATATCTAAGTGGTTTCCAGATAAGAATCCGTAGCCCATAAGCAGTCCGGAACAAACTAAACCATTAATTACTGCAATGGCGAGTTCCTTGCCGAGTTTACCCCAAACATCACTATTTGTGATAGAATTATTTGCTAGTCCCTGCACCATTATAGAGCTGGACTGTACACCTACGTTACCTGCCATGGCCATTATGAGTGGCATAAAGAGTGCTAATTGTACGTTTTTAGTGAGTTCAGCTTCAAATCCCCCTATAACTAGTGAACTGGCTATACCTCCGGCTAATCCTATGATGAGCCAAGGTAGACGAGCTCTGGTATTACTGAATATTGTATCAGAAGTGTCTTTTCTTCCACTGAGACCAGAAAGCATTTGATAATCTTTATCGGCTTCTTCTTTTACGAAGTCTATGATATCGTCAAACGTAATACGGCCTACTAGCCTATTAAAAGCATCTACGATGGGCAGGGCTACGAGATCATACTTTTGTATAGTAGCCGCTACTTCTTCTCCCGATGTGTACGTGTACTCATAGATAATATTATCGTTATAGATTTCATCTACAGTCATTTTTTCTTTAGCTAAGAGTATGGCTTTCAGAGATACCCAGCCTACTAGTTCATCATAGTCATCTACCACATATATGGTATAGACCTTACTGACTTCTTCGGCTTGTAGACGGATCTCATCTGTACATTGTTTTACGGTCCAGTTAAGTTTTACCTTTATGAGTTCTTTGGCCATTAGTCCACCTGCCACATTATCTGCGAATTTGAGCAGTGATGATATATTTTTACTGTGTTCTTTATCTTCGAGTGTACGCAGTATTTCTTTGCCCT
>CAWVTM010000088.1:0-7901 GCA_963933305.1 uncultured bacterium | reverse complement strand
AGAGTCCTTCTTAATGTTAGTGGTTTATAGAGCCCAAAAAAAAAGGAATTGTAAGTTTGCTTTATCTGAAGCAATATGTATGATTTTATTCGGATTGAATTCACTTCTTGACCATAAAAAGACTAACGATACGCTGTGAATTGTATAACAAGTGTAAAATCATATTTAGAATGCTAATTACAAGTGCTACCTTTGCACTTATGAAAGTAACAGTAGTAGGAGCGGGTGCCGTAGGTGCTAGTTGTGCCGAGTATATCGCCATTAAAGATTTTGCCGCAGAGGTAGTTTTAGTAGATATAAAAGAGGGTTTTGCAGAAGGGAAGGCCATGGATTTGATGCAGTGTGCATCTCTAAACGGGTTTGACACCAAAATAACGGGAGCTACCAATAACTACGCAGCTACCGCAGGTAGTGACGTGGCGGTAATCACTAGCGGAATACCACGTAAGCCAGGTATGACTCGTGAGGAGCTTATAGGTATCAATGCAGGGATAGTGAAAACTGTTTCGTCTAGCATATTGGAGCATTCTCCAAATGCTATTATCATAGTAGTGTCTAATCCTATGGATACGATGACTTACTTGGTGCATACATCTACTGATATCCCAAAGAACCGCATTATAGGTATGGGTGGAGCTTTAGATAGTGCACGTTTTAAGTACAGACTATCAGAAGCCCTAGGTTGCCCAGCTAGTGATGTAGATGGTATGGTAATAGGTGGTCATAGCGATACAGGTATGGTACCACTAATAGAAAAAGCAACAAGAAACAGCGTGAACATTTCTGAATTTTTGGACGCTGCTCGAATGGATGAGATAGTACAGGCTACTAAGGTAGGTGGTGCTACGCTTACTGGCTTACTAGGCACTAGTGCTTGGTACGCTCCAGGAGCTGCTGTATCTGAGATAGTGAAAGCAATAGCCCTCGATTCTCAAAAAATGATTCCTTGTTCTGCATTATTAGACGGAGAGTATAACCTAAGTGGATTATGCATAGGTGTACCTTGTATCATAGGCAAGAATGGCATAGAGCGAATAGTAGAAGTGTCCTTATCTGACGCTGAAAAAGCTCATATGCAATCTAGTGCGGAAGGAGTAACTAAAACCAATGCATTACTTAATTAAGTTCTGAATATATATATGTCCGAGAGAGCTGCTATAAATAGCAGCTCTTTTTGTTATGTTCTCCGTATGATTTCCTGTGATTTTGGGATGACTAGACTAGACTGATAGAAAAACTAGAAGTAAAACATTGACATATGTTAAAAATATCTTTGGCTAAATTTTAGGAGACGGTGAATTATCATGCTGAGTTTAGACCCAAGGAAAAAAGTATCGAAGGATGAGTAATTTAAAGGATAATAAAACAGCTATACTATATATGATGCTGGCCTCGGTCATCTTCTCCACCATGAATCTCATAGTGAAGTATCTGGATGAGATACCTGTAGCTCAAATAGTATTTATGCGGAGTATTGTGATGCTACTTATGGTCATCGTCGTCTTGAGAAGAAAGGGTATTTCGCCTTTCGGAACACAGAAAAAACTGCTCATATTTAGAGGCGTATTTGGCTCGTTAGGTATCGCGCTCTTCTTTTATACCCTGCATACATTACCGCTAGCTAGTGCAGTAATGGTCCACTATCTTACACCTATCATCACTATACTTATATCTGTGCTTATCACTAAAGTGCGTATAGCTCCATTGCGGTGGTTCTTCTTTTTATTGTGCTTTGCTGGAATATATATTATCAAAGACTTTGATGATAGGGTAGAGGTGTTGCCCATTATCATAGGAGTATTGGGCACTGTAGCAGCATCTGCAGCGTATAATGTGATTAGTGTACTTAAGAAGACGGAACATCACTTAGTGATTATGCTCTATTTCCCGATGGTGACAGTACCTTTGGTTTTGATGTATATCGTAGTCTCAGGAGATTGGGTATGGACATCTGCTATTAATTGGATGCTGCTCAGTGTGATAGGGTTATGTACGTATTTTGCTCAGTATTTTCTTACTAGAGCATACCAGATAGGTGAGGTAAGCAAGGTGAGTATTGTTTCTTATCTAGGTATCGTGTATGCACTATCCTTTGGTTACTTCTTGTTTGACGAGTGGTACAGCCCGGTTGTATTTGTAGGATTATTGTTAGTGCTGAGTGGAGTACTGGGTAATATCTTTTACAAAGAGGTTTTGAAAGCAGAAGAGTGATGGATGTGTTAATACGAAATACTTTTACTTTATCTATTTTAGTGATTGTAGCAGGTCTCAGTGATGAAGTCTGATACTCTTAATGCAAATACTATTTTACTTACGCAGAGCAACTACAGGGTCCATTTTACTGGCCTGCAGTGCCGGAGCTATACCTGCTATTAGTCCTATGAATATGGCTATGGATATGCCCGTGACGAATATATTCGTACTGTAGTATATTTCAAATGAAGTAAAATAGGATGCAGCAGCACCAGCACCTGCTACTAGCACTATACCTACTAGGGCTCCTATCACGCAGAGGAGCACAGCTTCAAAAAGAAACTGTGTAAGAATAAATGATCTCTTAGCTCCTAGAGCTTTTTGAAGACCTATGATTGCTGTACGCTCTTTCACAGAGACGAACATGATATTGGCAATGCCAAACCCCCCAACCAATAATGAAAATCCACCAATCAAAAGAGCCGCTATGTCTATCATTCCGAAGGTTTGGTTCAAGCTATCCGATACCATGGTTAGTTTATTTATTGCAAAATCGGCCTTATCTTTGGGTTTCAACTTTCGCAGAGAACGCATGATTCGTGTTATCTCATAGTCTAGCAGTTTTAGCTCTACATTTTTGTATCCATTTATTATAATAGCAGAGGATACCCCATTGGTATTTGGCTTTGCAAATTTATTGGCAAAAAATCCGGGTAGCACGATTACATCATCATATTGTGGTCCTCCTATAGCACTTCCCTGTTGAGCGAGTAGACCTATTACAGTGGTATTGTATCCGTTTACTTTGACATTTTTACCTATCGGATTTTGTCCCATGAAGAGGTTCACAGCCAGGTTATAGCCTAGGATACACGTATTCTTGCCCTTATTTATCTCAAAAAGGTTAAAAGTGCGGCCACTAAGTAACTCCCATTGATTTATTTTAAAGAAGTCACCGAGTACAGCCGTGGCTTTTACTCCTGTTACTTCTTGTAAGTTGGACTTGATTTTATTATTTCCAAACTCGAAGAAATACGCAACATCTTTTACAAGCGTACGGTTACTTTCTTTATTTATACGCTCATACTCTCGTATAGATGCTTCGGGTCTATTCAGGTAATCCCACCATTGGTAATTACCTCCAAACCCCCACGGCCACTTCTGCACATAGATAATCTTATCTCCTAGTTTATCTACATTGGTTCGGATGTTTTGCTCCAGTGAGTGTGTAGCGGTAAATATGGCGACTATACAAGTGATGCCTATGGTGATACCGAGTACAGATAGAAAACTACGTAGCTTGTTAGCTTGTAGAGCATTCATTGTCAGGTGGATGGATTCTGTGATTACTTTACCTATCTTCATTGTGTTGGTCAATAGTAGTGGATTTTATTGTTGAGAGAGGTAGCATTTCGATAAAGCGTTCGATTATTGAGTTTTATAGATAGGGTATTTAAAGTACTTACGTAGCTAATCTTTTATTGTCTTGACTTTTGGTCTATAAATTGTTACTTTTGCAGCCTTTTTTACACAACTAGTATCTAAAGAATAATTAATGAAATTATCAGAATTCCACTTCGAATTAGACCCAAGTAAAATAGCTAACACACCACCGTATAATCGCGATGAGGCTAAATTAATGGTTGTAGATAAAGCTACAAAAACCATAGAGCATAAGATGTTTAAAGACATTTTAGATGAGTTTGATGAAGGAGATGTGATGGTGCTTAATAATGCCAAAGTGTTCCCTGCCAGACTATATGGTAATAAAGAAAAAACAGGTGCTAAAATAGAGGTTTTTTTGCTCAGAGAGCTTAACCAGGAGCTTCGCTTGTGGGACGTACTTGTAGATCCAGCTAGAAAAATTCGCGTAGGTAACAAGCTATTCTTTGGTGAGGATGAGTTAGTAGCTGAAGTTATTGACAATACGACTTCTAGAGGTAGAACTATTCGTTTTCTTTTTGATGGTACAGATAGAGAGTTTAAGGACGTAGTTAATAAACTAGGTCATACGCCTATCCCAAAATATTTAGAAAGAGAAGCTACTACAGATGATGCAGAGCAATACCAGACCATATTCGCTGAGATAGAAGGAGCTATTGCTCCACCGGCAGCAGGACTACACTTCACCAAAGCTCTAATGATGAGATTAGAAATCAAAGGAGTAGAATTCGCTAAAGTTAATCTAAACATAGGCTTAGGGTCATTTAGACCTGTGGAAGTAGAGGACCTTACTAAGCATAAAATGGATAGTGAGCATTTCTCTATACAGCAGGATGCCGCTGACATAGTAAACAATGCGAAAAACAACAAAAAGAAAGTATTAGCAGTAGGATCTAGTGTGATGAGAGCTTTGGAGAGTTCAGTGTCTGCTTTTGGTATGCTAAATGCGGATGATAGCTGGACAGATAAGTTTATATTCCCTCCTTATGAGCCTCGCATAGCAAACTGTTATCTGACTAATTTTCACGAACCACAGTCTACACTTATGATGCTTACATCTGCGTATTTAGATGATCATAAATTAGCTATGGAGGTGTATAATACCGCCGTGAAAGAAGGATATAATTTCCTTTGTTATGGTGATGCGTTACTTATAAAGTAGAAAGTAAGGCACGAAATGTGCACTAACTTTTCTATATTTTTTTATACTTTAAACACATAGAATGGAGATCACACTAATCATAATATTAGCCATATTAGCTTATTTAATAGGCAGCACGCCAAGTAGCGTATGGGTAGGTAAAGCATACTTCGGTATAGATGTAAGAGATTATGGTAGTGGTAATGCTGGTGCTACCAATACTTTTAGAATACTAGGTACTTCTACAGGAATAGTCGTATTATTTTTAGATATAGTGAAGGGACTTACCGCGGCTAGTCTAATACATTATCTGCCTCAGGTGCAGCACGGTACAGAGCAGTTTATTAATCTGCAGTTACTCTTCGGACTACTAGCTGTGGTAGGACATATATTCCCGGTATACGAAAACTTCAAAGGTGGTAAAGGTATAGCGACGTTGTTCGGGATGCTCATAGGTATACATTACGTATTAGCATTGGCGTGTGTTGGACTTTTTATAGTGGTTTTACTCTCTACAAAGTATGTTTCACTTAGTTCTATACTCGCGGCCATCGCGTTTCCTATTCTCACTATTTTTGTATTTAAAAGAGACGAACCATTGTTTATAGCTTTTGGTATAGCCGCCGCGGTACTTGTAGTGCTTACACACAAGAAAAATATTACTCGTCTTTTTAACGGTGAGGAATCAAAGGCAAATTTATTTAAGAGTAAGTCATGATTAGGAATGCAAAGACAGAAGAATTAGAAGAAGTATCTGTGCTCACTGATGTAGACCAAGGAGCGTCTATCATATTATATAATGATGATGTGAACACCTTTGATCATGTGATATATTGCCTCATAAAGTACTGCAAGCAGACAGCTGAGCAGGCTGAGCAGTGTGCCATGTTGGTGCACTTTAAAGGGAAATGTCAGGTAAAGAATGGTTCCGATATAGATCTTATACCTATTTGTCAAGCACTTACCGAAAAAGGGCTAAGTGCAGTAATAGAAGAGCTTTAGTATTGCTCTTGCTCGTTAGGGAAGTCCTTAGATTTTACATCTTTAATATATTCTCCCACAGCATCTTTCATATCATCATACATATTAGCATACCTTCTTAGGAATCTAGGATTGAATTCTTTGGTAACTCCCAGTAGATCATGTAGCACGAGCACTTGGCCATCCACATCTGAGCCAGCACCTATCCCGATAGTGGGTATGTTAAGCTGTTGAGATACGTCTTTAGCTAATTGGGCAGGTATTTTTTCTAATACTAACCCAAAACATCCGGCTTCTTCCAATAGCTTAGCGTCTTCTATCAGTTTGGCTGCTTCCTCTACTTCTTTAGCTCGGACGGTGTACGTACCAAATTTATAAATACTCTGAGGTGTAAGTCCTAAATGTCCCATCACTGGAATGCCTGCTGAGAGTATTCTTTTGACAGAATCTATGACTTCACTTCCTCCTTCTAGCTTCACTGCGTGAGCACCACTTTCTTTCATAATACGAATGGCACTTCTTAAAGCCTCTGAACTATTACCTTGATAGCTACCAAAAGGCATGTCTACTACTACTAACGCCCTGTCCACTGCACGTATAACAGATTGTGCGTGATAGATCATCTGGTCCAGCGTGATTGGCAGGGTACTGTCGTGTCCAGCCATCACATTACTAGCAGAGTCACCTACCAATATTACATCTATACCTGCGTCATCTACTATCTTAGCGTAAGAGTAGTCATAGGCTGTTAACATGCTTATTTTTTCACCTCTATTCTTCATCTCTTGAAGCTGGTGTGTAGTCATTTTTTTTATATCTTTTTTGGCAGTACTCATCGTTTAGTCTTTTATGTTTAATAGGTACTTCATACGTTCTATCTCACGCAGAAGCACTTCATTATCTTTTTTTAGTTGTGCGTTATCCTCTGTTGTTACGTCAGCCTTAGTCTGGAGTATATTGTTTTCTTTTTTTATATCTGCTAGTATACTGGTAAGGTTCAGTATTAGATCTCCATTAGCACCTTTTTCTATGTCTTCCTTTACAGATTCCAGGTATTTTAGACGCTTTTTATTTGTGCTTAGTTTTCTGCTGGTTGAGTCTAGTTTATTATTTAGGAACCGGTTATCTATCTCGAGTTGTTTAGCTGTACTCACTAATGCAGTGTCATAAGTTAGCATGCTTTTGCACTGATCTACTTCTCGTTGTAACTTGACTATTGTCAATTGCTGCTGATCTATTTTGGTCTTAAATATGAGGATGACTTCCTGAAATGAAGCATCACCGTTTGTATTTCCATTATCGGTAGTTGGAGTACCATTATCATAAATGCCTAAAAGTTTACTTTTTACTTTTTTTACTATAAAGTCAGCAACTAAGATCTCGCTTTGGTCACCGGCAGTTATACCTATTCGTCCACCGTCAAACTGAGTATCAAAAAGGGTATAAACTAAGTTGTCATTGATGTAAATATCATAATATCCACCTGCTACTTTTACAGATAATTTAGAAGAGCCTTTCTTGTTAATGAGCTTAGTCTTTATCCACCCATCGTTTTTAGGAGATCCGCTAAGAAGTCGAAGCTGACTATTATTCAGCTTGTATGCCCTAAATTGCCTATTGGCGTTAAGTTCTACTATTATAGCACCACTATATCCGGTTTGTCCATTTAGTATTAGCCCACCTCTGCTACTATTTGAAATGTTTGATATCGTCATATTAGCAGAAACTTCATATTCGTAAAATGGCTTTTCGGCCTTCAAGTAGGCCAATGACTGCCCTTCACTGCTCATCCGTTTTATACGGTAGTTTCCCTCTTCTATTATCGATATTTCTAAGGCATTATACTTTTGAGGAAAGTTATATGTATTGGAACTAAAGTCATCGTAGACTGCAGTATCTGTGAAATTGGTCAATACACTCTGGCCGTATATAAATTGTGACAGAGTTATTATGAAGACAAATGATAAGAATCTCATTTTATTTATGAAAGTTTGCAAAGTTAAACTAAAAATATGCAAAAAACGATTTGGACGATGCTGGTAATTGCCTCACTATCTCTATTTACAGTGGGATGTGATAATGAATTAGACGTGGCGGCGGACTGGAAAGAAGTGGCCATAGTTTACGGAGCGTTAAATCCGAA
>CAWVTM010000087.1:0-7971 GCA_963933305.1 uncultured bacterium | reverse complement strand
TAATTTTCATGTGTACAGAGATCAATCTGGAGTAGATTTGTCTGATCAAATATTTGTAGGTGTCTATCTCAATGATCCTGATAAAAGTAGGAATCAAATTATAAAAATGGATATCAATAGTAAGATAACGGTACCTATTCCAGGTTCTGTAAATTGCCCTGCATATCGAGCTGCCATAGATGTGCAATACGGACTATACACAGGCATAGTCACACTAGCACCGTATACAGAAGGATACCATATTACGTATGAGGTCTGTTGTAGAAATTCTCAAAAGAACTTAACTCAAACTGGTGCTACTCAGGATCAGGGCCAAACATATTACTGCTTCATACCTTCTACAGCTTATGAGAATAGCTCTCCAGCTTTTGATGGAGTACCTAGCCCGTACATGTGTGCAAATGATACCACCTCTTTTTTATTTAACGCTGTAGATAGAGATGGAGATAGCTTAGCCTACCGTTTTATGAGACCTTTTCAGGGCGGAAGTAATGGTACACCAATACCTGTACCCGCAGCTAATTTAGATACCACCCCTTATGTAAGCTATAGGCCCGGTTATAGTTTCTTACAACCCTTTGGCACAGCAGGATATATCAGTATCGATAATCAGACGGCTTATACACAGTTTTTAGCCACTGAGACAGGAAACTATGTGGTAGGAGTAGAGGTACTAGAGTATAGAGATGGAGAGTTTATAGGCAAGATTAGAATGGATTTACAGATCGTCGTACTTAACTGCCCTGATAATGAAAGACCCGAGATAAGTTCAGATAAAGGCAATAGGTTTGAGATAGAAGAAGGGGAAGAGCTTTGCTTTACAGTACGAACGTCTGATCCCGATGGTGATCGAGTATTTTTATCGGGTAAAGGAAGATTGTTTGGCCAAGGAGGTGGAATCCCTGGGGAATCTGTGACCTTTAGGGACACTACTGGAAAACCCACAGTATCTCAAGAGTTTTGCTGGACACCCAGCTGTGATGCAGCTCGCTCACTGCCATACATAGTCTATTTCGAGACTAGAGATGATGGGTGCCCTGAGAAAAAGAATAGCTTGGATGTACTTATTGATGTCAAGGATTTTGTGGGAGCAGATCTACTTACTGGACCTAGTGATGTGTGCAGTTCTAGTGAAGAATCCTATGCACTTACCACCGGAAAAAATAGCTCTACCTATGAGTGGGAAGTTACTGAAGGTACTATTATAGGTTCATCTACAGTATTTGCTGTAGACATATCTTGGACAGGCATAGGCATAGGTCGTGTGCGAGCTAGAGAAGTGAATGCTGGAGGGTGCTTTGGAGACTGGAAGGAGATGGATGTCACCATCAGAGAAAGTCCATCCCTACCTCTTATTTCTGGTAAGGACACCGTCTGTGTAGATGAATTGAGTTTGAGCTACACTACTAGCAATACTGCTACTAGTACATACTACTGGCAATCTATAAATGCTACCATTGCTACCCAAAATAGAAACAGTATACAATTAGCAGCGTATAATAAGCCGGAGTTTACCATAAAAGTAGCTGAGACAAATACATTTGGATGTACTAGTGATACCGCTGATTATATGGTGTTTGTAATAGAGCCTATGCCTGATATCACTGGACCTACCACAGTTTGTCCTAATTCTAAAGGTGTAGCGTATGAAGCTCAAGGACTGCCTTCATCTACGTTCACTTGGAGCATAAATGGAGGAACTCAGACTTCAGGTGGAGTGAGCAGTGCTATTACTATAGATTGGGGAGACGAAGGATTGGGCTCTGTGACGGTTATAGAAAATAATAAGTTTGGGTGTATAGGAAATCCTGTCACACTTAACATAGATAAAAGCTATATTTTGGTGATTCCTACAATAACCGGTAGAGACGAAGTGTGTGAGTTTGATGCCAATGTAGCTTATGATGTAGTTGCAGTGCCTGGGTCTACTTTTGATTGGACTATCACCGGTGGTGTGCAGTCTGCAGGTACTAATACTGCTAGCATTTTAGCGGACTGGGGCACGCAAGGTGGAGGTAATGTTAGTGTAATTCAGCGAGCTTTTGATGCAGTGAACAGTAGACTATGTGTGAGTGATCCAGCTAATTTACCTATTAAAATATACCCTAAACCTACAGCAGATGAGATCATTGGTGATATGGAAGTGTGCCAGTTAGGAGATTCCGTACAGTACACTATCAATGGTTTTGGTGGGAGTACCTTCGAGTGGAGAATAAATGGAGATGTAGCTGATGTACTAGGTCAAGGTACCCGTACTATAAAGCTTGTGTGGAAGACAGCTGGCACTATGACACTATCAGTACTAGAGACTTCGCCTGCGGGTTGCCCCGGTGAATTAGTAGATACACTAGTGCTAGTTAATCCTAAACCTACCACTACTCCTATACTGGGTCCACCTACTATCTGTCCAGAGAGTTCTAATAATCACGAATACTCAGTGATAGGTAGTTCAACTTCCTCATTTATCTGGGAGGTGCTAGGTAGCAATGATTGGAGAGGAGATGGTACGAGTAGTATCACTGTAGACTGGGATGTGACCTTGGCTAGCGGAAGTCTCTATGTACTAGAAACTTCAGATAAAGGCTGTCTCGGAGATACACAGCGTCTAGCTATAGAGATAGATAGGTTAGCCATAGATATGCGATATATCAGCGTAGGTACACCTGATAACCAGATAATAGTAGACTGGCAATTAGAAGTGCCAGCAGATGTGACTGATTTTACTATTCAGCGAAAAATAGCTGGTGCTGATGGAAGTGAATGGCAGTCTGTCAATACGGTCAGTGGTACTACCTTTAATTTTACTGAAACCGCCATCAATACGGATATAAGTGCATACGATTATCGTGTAGTTGCTACTAATAAATGCGGCACACTTATTACCTCAGAGATGCATACCAGTATCTTACTCACAGGTATACAGGACGAAGATTTTAATTCAGTACTCGAGTTTACAGAATACTCTGGTTGGGATAATGGAGTGAGCATATACGATTTATGGTTAGAAGATAATGTAAGAAACTTGGCTATCGAGAGAGCTGGAGTAGATCTTCAAGGGAGTATAGTAGTAAGTCACGACCCGGACCAGTACCGTAAGTGCTTTAGAATAAAAGCGGATGAACAAGATGGAGAGAGTACTTCCTCGTGGAGTAATGAAATTTGCTTCTTTTTCTCACCTACTATTTACGTCCCTAATGCATTTACTCCAAACGGTGATAACCTAAATGACGGATTTGGTGTAAGAGGAATAGCAATTAATGAGTTTAATATCCAGATTTATAACCGCTGGGGAGAAAAGATATTTCAGACTGCCGATATAAATGAGAAATGGTACCCACTCTATAGAGGTGAAAATATTCCTATGGGCACCTATATATATATCATCACCTTCACAGATTATGAGAATAAGGCATTCAATAAAACAGGAACAATTAATCTTATACGCTAGAGTTTAGCAGGATTACTTTTTTAGTCTCAAAGAATTCTTCCTCAAAAATCGTATTTAACTGAGTCTCTGTCCATCGCATGGATTTGTATTTTTTCAGTAATTCTGCTTTTTCATCGGCAAGTTCACCACCTTTTATTAAAATATGTTTTCCTCCTTTTGCCAGAGTATGCTTCGTGAAGTTCACTAGCTTCAGTGCAGGAGCTACAGCACGAGAGACTATCACATCGTGTAATTCAGTTAGATTTTCAAACCGATCATTGATTACTATCACATTAGTAAGTCCGAGGGCAGCGGTGACCTCTTGCACCACAGTAGTTTTCTTTCGGATAGAGTCCACAAGAGTAAAACGGACTTTAGGAAAAAGTATGGCTAGCGGTATCCCGGGGAATCCGCCACCTGTACCTATATCCATCACACTCTCTCCATCGGCAAAAGGATATAACTTGGCTATACTGAGTGAGTGAATGACGTGGTTACAGTAAAACTGATCCATATCCTTCCTACTGATTACGTTTATTTTAGAATTCCACTCTTCGTAGAGTGGCATGAGCTTTTTGAGGAGTTCTACTTTGTCCGCATCTAAGTCAGGAAAGTATTTGGTTATTAGTTCCATGTTTTTGGTTTTATAAATACTTGGGTTATGCCAAATGTGAGTAAAAAGAAAGTATAAAGAATATCGTAGTAGGGTAGGGCGTAGGCTACTCTTTTAGCATCTAGTTGTATAGCTGTTTTGCCGATTACGATCCACTGTATAAGCCATTTTATTAGAAGTATAGCTGCTCCTATGTACCACAGCTCGGGTAAATATAGTATAAATGAAACAACAGTTAAGTACAAGCTTATCTGTGATATACTATACATACCTAGCCATGTTTTATACATTGATAGGTATTCTTTACCTGTAGATAAATGTCTTATTTTTTGCTTAAAAAATTTCCCTAAATCACATGGACCAGGTGAATACATGAAACTGTCTGAAGATATTACAGTATTTACTTGTACAGATTTAGCTGCTTGCTGTACAAAAAGGTCATCGTCACCGCTCAAGATATGCTGATGGCTGGCAAACCCTTTATTTTCAAAGAAAATTGTTTTGGTGTAAGAGAGATTTCTTCCCACTCCCATATACGCTTTATTACGCCTAGCATACCCCAAGTATTGTATGGCAGTGTGCAGGGTTTCGTAATTTATGATAGAGCCTAAGAGATTGTTTTCAGTTTTTAGAGGAGCGACACCCAGCGTGATAGTATTGTCCTTAAATGATTTTGCCATAGCTGCTATCCACTCACCACCAGTAGGTTTACAGTCTGCATCCGTGAAGAGAAGTCGCTCGTGCGTAGCTGCTTTTATTCCCATGGTCAAAGCGAATTTCTTGCCTCTCTGAAATCGCTCATCGATAGTGAGGTTCACTATTTTTAGTTTTGGTTCACTTTTAGCCAGTTTATCTAAATAGTCCTTAGTAGCGTCAAAGCTGCAGTCATTGATTACCACTACTTCATAGTCAGGGTAGTTTTGGCTTAAAATATGTGCAAGGTTATTCTGTAGATTTTTAAATTCATTTCTAGCTGCTATGATTACACTTACTGGTGGTTGAGCACTTGTTGTACGGTCTGTTTTTAAAGCTTGGCTGAAAAAAAAAACGTAGTAAAATGATAGGGTTATTAAGCATATAAATGCTACCGTGAGCATAAAAATAGCTATGAATGAATGCAGAATCATGTTAATTACTTATCCTAAAACCTAATGTAGGAAGGACCTCAGGTTTAGATTTGTCTTCATAGGCTATAGAGTCTATATCCTTTGCCAAAATTGTTTTGATCATTTTATTGGTACGTTTAGCAGGCTCCATCTCACTCATACGCAGATGCTGATTACGGATAGCTTCTTCTACTATTTTACGCACACTTCTACCATTACCGAAGTACTTGTCTTTGCCCTCATACATATTTTTGATGAGCTTTAATAAGGTTTTTTCTGACGCTGCGGCTAGTGAAAATCCAGCATCGGTAAGTTGGTTTCGTGCTATATTCATTAGTAAATCAGCATCAAAATCGTCAAATTCAAAGATTCTATCAAAACGAGATTTCAATCCAGGGTTAGATTCTATAAACCGAGTCATATTATCCGTATATCCAGCTGCTATGACGATGAATTGACCCCTGAAGTCTTCCATACGTTTGAGGATGATTTCTATGGCCTCCTTACCATAGTCAGAATTGCCACCTTCTGTGAGTGCATAGGCCTCATCTATGAAGAGTACTCCACCCATAGCCTTGTCTATTATTTCGCCAGTTTTTATGGCTGTTTGTCCTACGTATCCGCCTATTAAGCTTTGTCTATCACATTCTACTAAGTTGCCTCTTTCTAAGATCCCTAGAGCTTTGTATATTTGGGCGAGAATTCTAGCCACAGTAGTTTTGCCGGTACCAGGGTTTCCCGTGAATACCGAGTGAAGACTAAAACTATTTTGTACATCCTGATCAGTTTCTTTGTAGTAACGTACCAGTTTTACCAGACTTTTTATTTCTTCCTTTACAGAGTCTATGCCTATTAGACCTTCCAGCTTTTTTACAGAAATCTCTAAAAGTTCCTCATCAATAGGAATATCAGGAATGATGCTTCTTTTATTTACAGATAATCGTTCTACGTCTTCTATAGTTACCATAGAAAGCTCTTCTAAAGAGAGTGCTGCTGGATCTTCAGCACCCATTACACGAATTCCTAAGTTAAGTTTTGCTTCCTCTATGAGAGATACTATTAATCTAGCATTTCCAAAGAATTGATCTCTATTTCTATAGGCGTCTACTATTTTCTTATAATATAGGTCTTTAGCATCTTGAGTAAAGGATATTCCTTTTTTCTTTGCGTGTACATCTGTAATTTCAAGAAGTTCTTGAGGAGCATAATCAGGGAAATCATAAATCATTCTAAATCTAGATTTTAGTCCGGGATTAGACTCTAAAAATATATCCATCTCATCTGGATATCCTGCAGCTATTATTGCTATGTCTTTCCCGTCTGAGAGTTCTTTTAGTAGTATTTCTATAGCTTCTTTGCCAAAATCCTTGCTATCGTCATCCTTGCGTGCGAGAGAGTATGCTTCATCTATAAATAGAATACCTCCTTCCGCTTTTTTTATGGCAGCTTTTGTCTTAGGAGCAGTTTGTCCTATGAATTCTGCTACTAAGTCACTTCTATCTACTTCGTGTACGTGTCCTTTACTGAGCAGGCCTAGCTGCTTATAGATTTTTCCAAGTTTACGGGCAATGGTCGTTTTACCTGTCCCTGGATTCCCTTTGAATACGCAGTTTAGGTTTATCTGATCTTCTTCGTTTAGACCTTTATCTTTTCTTAAAGAAATGAATTCTAAGTAGTTAGAGTATTCTTTAATTCTATTTTTTACACTATCGAGTCCTATGAGATCATCTAGTTCACTCAGCGTCTTTTCTACATCTTTTTTCTTTATTGGAGCAGCACTTAGCTCTGCTCGTTTTGTTGCAGACCTCTGGTCCTCCAATACTACATACTCTACGAAATCTTTACCGATAAAAAAATCTTCTTGCCTGATAAGATGATCCATAAATATAATATCGAGGTAATATTTACCCTTCATCCAAGAACCGGGTGTATCGGCACCCCAGCCTACACTTAGCGTAAATTTATCATCCTGTTTGTATACAAACATCAATTTGGATACAGATCCCTTTAGTAAATGACTGTTTGTATGGAAGTTGAATACCATCTCACAGTTCCAGAAATTTAAATCCCTAGCTTTATTTTTACACGTTATTTCTGCCCATATATATCTGGTCTCTTGGTCGCTAAACTGTTGGAAAAATACTCTTTTGCCTTCTTTTACATTGTCAAAGGGGCCTTCATAAAATTTTATTGACTCTAGATCAAAGTATGGGTTAGACAGAGCGGTGACCTCGCCAACCTCTTGTAAATAGAAGTTTTTCTCGGCTATGAGTTCATTGTCTAACCACGCTTCCCACGTATAAGTGCCAGATTGCCAATAGCCGCCTTTATTATAAGTACCCCAGCCTTCACGTATAAAAATAAGGTTAGAATTTGGAGATATAGTTCGGTCACAGTTAAGTCTAGCTACCTCATTTTTACTTTGGTCTCTGCACACTAGTTCAAGTTTTAAGTCCCACTCTTTCTTTTTAAAGTGCAGGTTGAAAAAGGAGAATTCTGTGTAGATGTACGTAGACTCATTTTTGTCAAATACTGAACGGTACTTTTTCTTATTATCTGCAAGCCATTCTGTAGAGCTGTAGACTTTGATATTTCTAAAGATATGGTTCGGATTTTTCTTTGTACCCATTACGCTTCAACGTTAAATATAAATATTTAAATTGTTGTAAAAAGATGTGTAAAAAAAAGTATAAACTTAGTTGTGAAAAAAAAGGAGATTTTTTAAGTGAAAAGATTTCTGAATATAAAAATGTTGCTATCTTTGCACTCCTTTAACGGAGAGATGCCTGAGTGGCCGAAAGGACTTGTTTGCTAAATAAGCGTAC
>CAWVTM010000086.1:0-8151 GCA_963933305.1 uncultured bacterium | reverse complement strand
GCAATGATTTTTCGCCTTTACAAACCTTCGATAAACTCAATTTATGTATATGACACTTAAAAACTAAATTGGTATCATTGTAGCGTGAAAGGAAAAGTAATCATAATGGCCATAGTATTATTAGCTATGGGATGTAAGAGTCAAGTAGTGGACCGCGTAATAAAACTAACTGTTACAGAAACTTCAGACTACTGTGGTGGTGCAGCTCCTCCAGCAGAGCTATTGGAAAAACTCATGAAGGAAAAGCCATTTACAGGCAAGCTATATGTTCACTCCTTGCCAGATCGTGGTGATGATGGTCAAACATTAACATTATCTAACGGAGAGCTCAAACAGGCGGGATTTTCTGAGGGTATATATTTTGTCTTCCTATATCCTAAAATCAATAGAGAGGAGCTGACCAAAACTAACGTAGATGAAGAAATGATTTCGTGCCTAGAGATGCTAAGCTTCCAATTTACTACCAACTTCGTAGTAGCGAAAGACACAAAATCTGTGACTTTTAAAGTTCACAAAATGTGCGACCCGTGCATTCCTCCGCGTCCATAAAAGTTATATTACATCTGAATGGCTTGTTTTGAGAATTAAAATCTTGATGGTATCTTTTAATACCCTTTAGTTTATTCAAAAACTAAAGCAGTCTTAATAAAATTTAAAATTCGCACCTGCATTGTCAAATTCTTTTTTAGCAAAAGTATACAGCTTAGCACGCTTGTGAGGCACACCCTCCTGAACCTCATCTGTCTCTTTAAAAAAATCTGTCTTAAGCATTCGGCGTCTAAAATTTCGCCTATCAATTTCCTCATCCATTATTTTACTGTAGAGCGTGTATAGCTGATGCAGCGAAAAGTGACGAGGTAACAATTCAAAACCCACGGGTTCTCGGTATAACTTATCTCTGAGCACTTGTTTAGCCCTATTTACTATTTGATTATGATCAAAACCTAAAGTACTGACCTGATGATAATCTGACCACATCACATGCTTATCAAAACCTGCTGGTTTTATTTTATAGTTTTTGATATTAATTAATGCAAAGTAGCCGATCGTAATCACTCGAGCTTCGGGGTCTTTCCTAACAGCTTCTAGCCAAAGTCTATCCTTCTCTTTAATAAGCCTACTGGGACTTCCAAAAGCACCTATCTGCTCCAAAAAAATGTTTTTCAATCCTGTAAAGGCCTTTAATATGCGACCAGCCGCTTCACTGAGATCTTCATTATCTAATATGAGGTCCCCCGGTAGTACTAGCGTATCATCTCCTAAGACTAAGTTATCCCTTAGATCTCGTTGCACCACTAAAACCTTAAGCTCTGAGCCATCAAAACCAAAAACCACACAATCTACAGAGACATTGGGATTCATATGACTTGACACTTTTTTATTCATAGCGTAGATTTCAATACTTTTTTAGGATGGGTAAAATTAGCTGTTTTTTATCAAAGTGTAATTTTTACACTAAATTTGCTTTGAAATATAAAAGTACAGATGATTTTAGTGGCAGATAGTGGGTCGACCAAGTGCGATTGGATAGCAATAGATAAAGAAAACAATTATCAAAATACTCATACCATGGGTTTTAATCCTTTTTTTCACAGTACAGAGCTAGTAATCTCTAAACTCCTTGAAAATGAGTTATTTGATACCATAAAAGATAGTGTAGAAGAAGTTCACTTTTATGGTGCTGGTTGTTCCAGTATAGAACGAAACGAAATTATTAAAAAAGGATTAGTTGCATATTTTGATAAAGCCACTACGGTAGTAGTGGATCACGACCTTACAGGAGCAGCAGTTGCTACTTCACAAGGAGAAACAGGCATCTCTTGCATCTTAGGCACAGGTTCTAACTCTTGCTACTTTGATGGGAGTGCTGTACACGAAGAAGTACCTGCATTGGGATATATCCTTGGTGATGAAGGAAGTGGATCGTTTTTTGGCAAAATAATGCTCTCTGAGTGGCTCTATAAACGCATGCCTAATGAGCTCGCAGCTGCCTTTCAGAAAAAATATGATTTGAGTAAAGAGGGAATCTTTGAGGCGGTACACAAAAAAGAAAACCCTAATGTCTATCTAGCGAGCTTTATGCCTTTCGTAAGTGAGCACAGAGATCATCCATACTTTAAGAAAATGATGTTTGATGGGTTATCTAGATTTGCTGAAATACACGTTTTATGCTATGCTAATTATACCGAAGTACCTGTAAACTTTGTTGGTTCAGTTGCCTATTATTTTAAGGATGTGTTGGAAGAAGTAGGAAGAAAGCATAATTTTACGTTAGGCAAGATAGAAAAACGCCCTGTAGAACCGCTAGCAATGTACCACTATAACCAAAAACAACTAACCATATGAGCTTAAAAGCGTGTATTTATGACCTAGATGGTGTAATCACTAATACCGCCAAATATCATTACGATAGCTGGAAGTGGGTAGGCCGTCAGCTAGACTATGTACTTACAGAAAAGCAGAACATGAAGCTGAAAGGTGTAGGTAGAAAAGAATCTCTAGACAAAATCTTAAAATGGAGTGCTTCTCGGATTTCTGAAGCTCAAAAACAGAATCTACTTGTCCAAAAAAATCAAATGTATCTTGAATTTATCGATAAGATGACTCCTGAGGAAGCATTCACTGGATTTAGAGAATTCAACAAACTAGCTAAGTCTCAAGGTATAAAAGTAGCCATAGGCTCTAGTAGTAGAAATGCAATACGTATCATAGATAAGTTAGATTTGGTATTAGCCTTTCATGCGATAGTAGATGGTGGAATGACTGAAAACTCTAAACCAGAACCAGATATTTTTTTACTGGCAGCAGAAAAACTACAGTGTAAACCACATGAGTGTTTAGTAATAGAAGACTCACAGGCAGGTCTCACTGCCGCTAAAAAAGCAGGAATGAAAAGTGTCCTCTACGGAGGTGACAAAGGTCTTAAAGGAGCCCACCTGCAACTAGATAATTGGAGAGAAGCAGACTTAGAAAAATTTAAGAATTTATTCGTTTAGATTGGTTACCATTCTAGATGAAATATAAAGGTCCATTTCTTTTGCACTACAAATAAATATTTGAGGATAAAGCTTTGACAGAATCAAATATCACGCTACTCTTTACTCACAAAGTACTTCTGTCACACACCCCCTAAGACAGTTGAAGAAGTATCTAAAGTAATACTAATAATAAGCACTTTACTGAATTTTTTAAATACATACCGCCAGCAATTACTCAATACCTTGGTTATTCTACTTGGTATATTTCTATGTTTAGAAATAGTTCGTGATTTTCAGCGTGAAGGTGACTTTGGTGGGTACATAGAAGCGGGGAAACTAGCTTGGCAAAAAACGTATATATACTCGGCCCACCGCAACACTTGGCCGCCATTTATGAGCCTAGTATCTATCCCTCTTTACGGACTGAATAGTATTAGCTTCTATGGTATTCGGCTAGTATGGCTCATTGGTATCGTCTTCACTTATTGGTATGTGTTCAAGTGGATCCTTTCCTATTTTTTCAAAAAAGACCTCGTATTTACCCTTAAAAGTGTCACTCACAATACCGTATCACTTACTCACTCCATTTTCTTGGTACCCTTCTTACTCAATTTTCGCATTTTCATAGAAGAAGTAAGTAACCTACAGGTTAATATGAGCATCCTAGCTATATGCATATTGGCTCTTATCTTTACTTTAAAGAACAAAAACTTATTAGCTGGCGTACTCCTATCGTTGGTCATTGCAACTAAGGTATACCCTATAATATTATTGCCATTTTTAATTTTCAAGAAGCAATACAAGACAGTAATATTCACAGTACTTGGTTTATTAATTACACATATTTTAGTCATTGCTTATTTTGGCTATGAGGCCAATAATCTTTACAGTCAATGGTACACAAAGCAAGTAGCTGAGGGATTACAATGTATCCATTTTAATCAATCACTATGGAGCCTTTCGTGCGGCTTATTCTCAGAAACTTCCAGATTTGACGGTTGGTATTTTAATATTGCTAAACTGACAGTTAGCCAAACCAAAATAATAACCCTTAGTGTTATCGGTAGCATAGGAATATGGGTCGCTTACCTATTTTACAAAAACAGAAAACAGGAACACTCATTAGCTATCCAATGGCTTATCGTTCTCTCATTTATACCTATATTTTCTCCTCTAGCGTGGAAGTGCTACTTTGTGATGCTAATGCCAGTGAGTATTTTACTCTATACAAGATACCGCGGTACTTCTAAAAGTAAATGGCTTGTTATTCCACTCTTAATGATCACTTTAACCTCTGAGCTATTCATAGGGAATGTATGGTCAGATTATACAGAGTCCCTAGGTATTATAACCCTGAGTTCTCTTTTTATTTCATTATTTGCCACCTACTTCTTAACACATACGAATACGGGTTAGCGTATACATAGATATACAGTTTTTACAGTATTTATATAACTGAAATTAAGAACTAATGCAGATGTCTAACACAAAAAAGGCATCTTTATTACAAGCCGAGGAGTAATACAATAACACCCTACCAAAAGATAAGCCCTAGCAGAAACAATGTGTTTACAGCAACTACTAGCAATAGTATTTTTAAATGTGAAGGTTTCATGATAATTTAAGTATACCAAAAGTATGGCCATACTTATCTTGAACGTATATTAGCAACGTAATATTACTGTAAACTTGAAAAACGAATCTCAATATAAAGACCTATTGACACAAGCAAAGGCACTAGTAAGTCATGATGTAGATGACGTAGCCAACATGGCAAATATCTCCAGATTAATCATGGAACACTTCCCAAACCACTGGATAGGTTTCTATAGAGTGGTGGGACAATATCTTCTGCTAGGCCCATTTAATGGTCCCATAGCTTGTACTCGTATTGGTTTTGGCAAAGGAGTATGTGGCAAAGCTTGGGCGACTGGACAAACACAGTTAGTAGACGATGTACACCAGTTTCCTGGACATATCGCGTGCAGTGCTTTGAGTAATTCTGAGATAGTAATCCCCTGCATACGAGAGGGAGAAGTCTTTGCAGTATTAGACATTGACAGTACTGAGCAAGCTGCATTTACAGCGTTAGATAAAAAATATTTAGAAGAGTTAGTTAGCTACCTATGAGTTTTACTCAAAAATATGCAGCTTGGTTTAGGAGGATTCTTCCTTCACCGTTTAGTATCGCCATTCTTCTTACGCTATTTACACTAATCCTGACCTTACTTATTTCGGATAAGCCTACGTCTGAGTTAGTAGTAGCTTGGCAAGATGGTTTGTGGAATAGTAACCTATTGGCCTTTGCTTTCCAAATGATGCTCATGCTCGTACTCGGGCATACACTGGCGTTGAGTTCATTTTTTGATACACTTATTTCTTGGTTAGTAAAACCTATTACTAGTACCGCTCAAGCAGCGGCCATAGTCACCTTTACTACCATATTAGTCGCTTTTTTCAATTGGGGACTTGGTTTAATATTCGGAGCTATCCTAGCTCGGAAACTAGTAGAAAGCTTCACCAAAAAGAGACTCCCACTTAACTATCCGCTCATAGGTGCAGCAGGATATGTAGGTCTGATGGTGTGGCATGGTGGTATCTCAGGCAGTGCCCTCACTAAAGTAGCAGAAGCAGGCCATCTGCAGTCCATAGGTAAAAATACAGCACTCCCAGAAGCCATATACTATGGAGATACGGTCTTTAGCACTATGAATATGACTGCGTTTGTTATCTTACTACTGATTATACCTTTTACTTTTTACCACTTAGGTAAACGAGTAAAATCCGATGTCCCTGAAATCAAATCCACGTATATTGATACCGCACAAAACTTGAAGCTAGAAGGAGCTGAGAAAATAGATCAGAGTGCTCTACTTAGTAAAATAATAGGCTCACTTCTCCTAGGATTAGCTGGATATTTAGCCATCAGTTTTGATGGACCATTTTTAGGTTTCATTACCCCAAATTATATCAATTTTAGCTTATTGGCTTTGTGTCTCTTAGTGCATACTAACTTCAATTCGTTTCTAAACGCCATAGATGATGCTATCAAGGGAAGTTCTGGTATACTGATACAGTTTCCACTCTACTTCGGGATACTCGCTCTAATGCAGAGTGGTGGACTTATAGAACTAGTTTCCAATTGGTTTATAGCCGTATCTAATACTACCACACTCCCACTCTTTACGCTCTTCAGTGCTGGACTAGTCAATATCTTCGTGCCAAGCGGTGGAGGACAATGGGCTATACAAGGACCTATCATACTAGAAGCAGCAACAAAACTCGGTGTATCTCTGCCTAAAATCATACTGGCTCTTGCCTATGGTGACCAACTGACGAATATGCTGCAACCTTTTTGGGCTTTGCCGCTACTGAGTATCACAGGGTTAAAAGCCAAGGATATACTACCTTATACATTGGTGTTATTTTTACTTGGTCTTGTGGTGTTTATTGGGGTGTTGTTGGTATTTTGATTCTCAGTATACCGATGTAAAAGCATCGCCACCAGAGTTAATAAACTCATCACAAAACAATACAGGTTTTGTATTCACGTGTTTTCAAAATTATACCGCAGACTTCTTACCTTTGCATTATGGCATCTACACCTGCAAAAACCACACTTGGACTAGAAATGGCTACAGACCCTAGATGGGTAAATATAGCTGAGACGAGTATAGAATATATACTAACAGACCATGCCTGGTGTGAGCAGAAAGCTGCTACACACGGAATCAGTATTATCAGTCGATTTAGTAAGTATACAGATGTAGTAGATATTATCACTCCTATAGTGGCTGAAGAATGGGGACACTTCCGCAAAGTGCTCAAAGAGCTTAAAAAACGTGGATTTGAACTCGGTCACCAACGTAAAGACGAGTACGTGAATAAGCTAAATGGGTTTGTGAAAAGAGGAGACCACATCGAAAAACAATTGGTAGAGTATCTACTTGCCTTTGCGATGATAGAAGCCCGAAGCTGCGAGAGATTTCGATTACTCAGCATCCATGTCTCAGATCCCGAACTACAAAAATTCTATCACGAGTTTATGGTAAGTGAAGCCGGACATTACCGCGAATTTTTAGCATTAGCTAAGAGGTACTCCACAGAGGATCACGTAACCAAAAGATGGGCAGAATGGGTAGCCTTTGAGGCGGATATGGTCACTACCTTAGAGATACGTGGCGATCGAATGCACTAACAGGACAGATTGAAAGTACAAGAGAATAGCATTTACGTATTCAGGACCATAGTATCCATTCTACGAAATAAAGAGTACTGATAATTACTACTTACCACATTTATCATGATACTCGCAGGAAGTACGACCTACCATTATCTTGAAGACTGGTCGTGGATAGAAGTTAATCTACTTCTCTGTGGTTGCGCAGGTTTTGGGGATTTCGCACCTCAGACGGATGCTGGCAAGATATTTACTACCTTCTATATCATCGTAGGAACAGGTATCATACTGAGTTTTATCAATACTCTCTATGAGCACTATAACGGGCAGTATGAGAAAATTAAGCCATAAAAAAAGTCCCTCACGTGAGTGAGGGACTTTCAATAATAATGTTTTAGCTTTAATTTAAATTACTTTTTTACTTTCTTTACGATAGCTTCAAAAGCAACTGGATGATTCATAGCAAGGTCAGCAAGAACTTTTCTATTGATCTCGATACCTTCCTTATGTACACCTCCCATAAACTGAGAATAGCTCATTCCGTGTAATCTAGCTCCAGCATTGATTCTGGTAATCCATAGACGACGAAAATTTCTTTTCTTGTTTTTTCTATCTCTGTATGAATATTGCCACGCTTTCTCTACTGCGTTTTTGGCTACTGTCCATACATTTTTTCTTCTACCAAAGAATCCTTTGGCATGTTTCATCATTTTTTTACGTCTTCTCCTCGAGGCGACAGCATTTACTGATCTTGGCATTTTCTTTTTCTTTTTTTAAACTAGGCGTCTAGACTTAATTGTCTAGCACTTTTATATAGCCCGAATAATGGTACTTTGTCTTATCCTGTAAGACTTTACTTTCCGATTCTTAATAAGAATTTAATGTTACTGGCATCCGCTTTATGGACCAATCCACTGTGTCTAAGAGCAAGTTTACGCTTCTTAGACTTCTTTGTTAAGATGTGACGCTTGTAAGCGTGCTTTCTTTTGATTT